>CAYSFA010000015.1:0-30914 GCA_964430025.1 uncultured Anaerolineaceae bacterium
TTGGAGGTGGTAAGACTTTAGAAGAACCATTGGTTGTACGACCTACATCTGAAACAATTATCGGTCATATGTATTCCAAGTGGATTAAATCCTACCGCGACTTACCTGTATTAATTAATCAGTGGGGGAATGTAGTTCGTTGGGAAATGCGAACAAGATTATTCTTAAGAACTATGGAGTTCTATTGGCAGGAAGGACACACTGCCCATGAAACAGCAGAACAAGCAGAAGAAGAAACACTGAAAATTCTCAATCTCTACGCTGATTTTGCAAGAAATGAAGCTGCTGTACCAGTAATCCCTGGAATTAAATCTGATGCTGAAAAATTTGCTGGGGCGAACCGAACTTATGCGATTGAAGCAATGATGCTGGATACCAAAGCGCTTCAGTCAGGTACTTCTCATAATCTGGGACAGAATTTCGCTAAAGCATTTGACATCCAATATTTGGATCAGAATAATGAAATGCAATACGCCTGGACCACCTCCTGGGGTGTTTCCACTCGTTTTGTTGGGGCGATTATTATGACCCATGGTGATGACCAGGGACTGATCTTACCTCCAAGGTTGGCTCCGATTCAAATCGTGATCGTTCCTATTTACAAAAGCGATGCTGACCGTTCCAAGGTAATGGAGGTTGTTAAAACGCTTGAAAAAGATCTTTCCTCGTTCCGAGTGAAGGTTGATGATCGCGAAAATCTTACTCCTGGATATAAATTTAATGATTGGGAAATGCGCGGAGTGCCTTTACGCATCGAAATTGGTCCTCGGGATGTCGATAATAAAACTGTGGTCGTCGCTCAAAGAGACATTCCAGGGAAAGCCGGTAAATTATTTTTACAGATGGAAAACCTTTCATCTCAAATTGAAAAAATCCTTAATGATTTCCACGACCGCCTTCTTCAAAAAGCGACTGAGTTCCGAGATAGTCATATCTTCGATCCAAAAGATTATCAAGAATTTAAGGAAGTTGTGCAAGACGGTTGGGCATTATCTTATTGGTGTGGTAATCCTGAGTGTGAAACAGCTATTAAAAATGAAACGAAAGCTACCACGCGTTGCCGTCCTATCGATCAGGAAAAATCGGATGGTGTCTGTATTTATTGTGGAGACCCGGCTGAATATAAGACTTATTTTGCCAAAGCTTATTAATTCCTTCGGGTTCGAGGACCACTAGAATGCCAGCCATTCATCTCGACCGATTAGAACAACAATTAAATCAAGTATTTACACCGGAATCGTCTGGGGTGATTTTCAGACTGAATTTCCTTTCACTTGTTGAAGCACATGCTAATTTGGCGTACCAAGAAGGAAGAGAAATTCAACGTAAATCATTGATTCCAAAATTACATTTACCACCAATTTTAATGCACCGAATCCAACTAAGATTGATCTCCATTGCCAAAACAAATTCAAATCTGGCAATTGAATATGCAGAACAATTATGGTCGATAAACTTCTATGAAACAAAGCTGCTATCATCAATCATTTTAGGAAATTTGCCCGAATCATCCACACAAGTAGTGGTGCAAAAATTGTTAGATTTTGGATTAAGTGCCAATGATTTTGAAATCCATCAAATCCTTTTTTTGAATGGATCAAAAAATATCAGACAATCGAATCAAAACAAGTGGCTTGAAATAATTTATTCATGGATAGACGCAAATCAACGTTCTCAATTAATATTGGCGATATCCGCGATACGAGCATTGGTCCAAGAACCAACTTTTATAAACTTGCCCAGGATTTTTAAGATAATAACACCTATATTTTCTATCGAAAATCGTAAAGTTTCTTCTGCTTTGTTGATACTTGTCACCGATTTGATCGAGAAGAATTCTATCGAAACCGCTTACTTTCTTTCCAGCACGTTGCTCGTTGGTGCGCCAAAAATTTCCTCACAAATCATCAGAAAAACCCTAAAATTATTCCCTCCCAAAGAACGGCAGATGCTAAAAGAGTCTTTAACTAATACTTTCGAGGAAGAATAACCTCTGGCATTCGTTTTTCCCTGTACGTAGTGGTGGTTTATTGATATAATACCCATCAGTGACTGGTCCTATGTCTGGATGAATCTGGATATATGGAGACCTGCATAAAAACAATTTAAGGAGCACATGTCATGTCATTAACATTAGAAGAGAAAAATGCGATTATTGATCAGTATGCACGCCACGAAGGCGATACTGGTTCACCAGAAGTGCAAATTGCTTTATTGAGCACTCGGATCAGCCAACTTACAGAGCACTTACGTTCACACAAACACGATGAATCATCACGAAGAGGTCTATTGAAATTAGTTGGACAAAGACGACGCCTATTGGCTTACCTTCGCACCAAAGATTTCGGTAGGTTTAGTGCAATCGTTGAAAAATTAAACTTGCGTGCAAAATAATTTAATCGCGAAAATGGGAAGGTAAACGGTTACTTTCCCGTTTTTATTGTACCCTCGCTGGTTGGGCATTGAAACCTGTTCAGAACTCAAGTCGTTCTGGATAATTTTCAGTTCCTAACCAGGCGGGAAATTTTAGTTTATAGGGAAGGAATTATGAAACCCGAAAGTAAAAAATACACAGTCCCCATGGGGGACAACCCAATTATTATCGAAACCGGAAAACTTGCTTTGCAAGCCGGTGGTTCAGTAACTGTCACCTGTGGCGAAACTATGATTTTCGCTGCTGCAACAATGGATAAACAACCCAAAGAAAATACTGACTTTTTTCCATTAACAATTGATTATGAAGAGAGAATGTATGCTGGCGGTCGTATTCCAGGTTCTTTCTTCCGTAGAGAAGGTAGACCCAGCACGGATGCAATCCTATTAGCCAGATTGGCTGATCGACCTATTCGCCCTTTGTTTTCAAAGGACATGCGTAACCCGGTTCAAATCATATTGGTCTCGTTTTCCTCTGATGGAATAAACCCGATTGACATTTTAGGAATCAATGCCGCTTCTGCAGCACTCACCATTTCAGACATCCCCTGGTCTGGTCCAATTGGTGCAGTCAGAATAGGAAGAATTGGTGGAAAATTTATTGTAAATCCAACATTCCAACAAATTGAAGAGTCAGACCTTGACCTTCGTGTTGCTGGAACAAAAGAAGCCATCTCCATGGTCGAATGTGGCGCTACTGAAATTCCTGATGATATCATGGTTGAAGCATTGGCATTCGCTCATGAAGCGATTCAGCCAATCATTGATGTGCAGGTACAAATGGCACAAGAAATTGGGAAAACGAAAACCGTAGTCCCATTATTCCCTGCCGATGAAAGCCTTGTAACCAAGGTGGAATCCAGAGTTGGGTCAGAGATTGAAAATGCCCTTGCAACGCCTCACACCAAAGCTGAATTGAACGAAGCCATTGATTCCCTCAAAGCCAAAATGATTGAAGAATTTGCCTCAGAGGATGAAAATCTGGCTCCGGCAGTAGCAGAAGCATTTGAAGTAAGCTACAAACATGTTGTTCGTAAGAGAATTCTCAATCAGGGGATTCGCCCAGATGGGAGAAAATTAGAAGAAATTCGTCCTATTTGGTGCGAAGTTGGTTACAGTCCGCGAGCTCATGGCTCCGCAATCTTCACGCGTGGTGAAACTCAAGCATTGACCTTAGCCACCTTGGGTACCCCCAGAGAAGCACAGGAAATCGACACATTATCACCTGTTGAGAATAAACGATATATGCATCATTACAACTTCCCTCCTTACTCCACCGGTGAAGTAAAACCTTTGCGTGGCCAATCAAGACGTGAAATTGGACATGGTGCATTGGCAGAACGTGCCTTAGTTCCAGTCATCCCGGATGAATCAGAATTTCCTTACACAATTCGGTTGGTAAGTGAAATCCTGGCCTCTAATGGTTCCAGTTCGATGGCCTCAGTTTGTGGTTCCACCTTAGCCCTAATGGACACAGGGGTACCGATCAAAGCACCTGTTGCTGGGGTTGCCATGGGATTAATCAAAGACAATGACAAATACGCTGTTTTAACTGATATTCAAGGGTTAGAAGATCATCTTGGTGACATGGATTTCAAAGTCGCTGGCACCAGCGCTGGAATTACTGCATTACAAATGGATATAAAAATTTCCGGAATTACTCCTGAAATTATGACTAAAGCACTAAAACAAGCCTACCAGGCACGCCTTTTCATTTTGGACAGGATGCTTGAGGTCATAGCGGTTCCCAATACCATTCTCAAACCACATGCACCAAAAATTACAATCGTCAAAGTGCCAGTGGAAAAAATTGGTGCGATTATTGGCCCCGGTGGCAAGAACATTCGTGCTTTACAGGAAGAAACCAATACGAAAATCGATATTGGCGAAGATGGAAGCGTTTTCATCGCTGCTTCCGAAGGCTATGGAGCTGATTTAGCTCGAGAACGAATTGAAGCATTAATTGAAACCCCGGAAATTGGAAGAATATACACCGGAAAAGTAGTGCGAATTGTAGATTTTGGTGCATTTGTAGAGATCATCCCTGGCATGGATGGCTTGGTGCATATCTCACAATTGGATTCCGAACGTGTGAATTCAGTTGAAGATATTGTCAGTGTGGGTGATGAAATTATGGTTATGATCACTGACATAGATTCAGGTGGAAAAATCCGTTTATCACGACAGGCAGTTCTGGAAGGTTGGACAGTGGAAGAAGCCAAGGAACGCGATCGTGGTGGATCCAGAAATTCTGGCAATCGCTCTGGAAACCAAAGACAGGGTGGAGGAGATCGAAACAGCCGCGGTGGTAATCGCGATAATCGCTCAAATTACCGTGGTGGACAGAACCGTAACTAACATCAGATTTACGAATATAAAAAAAGTCAGGCGAATGGCCTGACTTTTTTTTTCATCAGTTATTGATCTTGTGTTGGCAAGTACGGCATTTCAGGGCCATCTACTTGCAGGTATTTCGCCAAAGCAGCTTGCATGGCTGTACGATCATCCCACAAATATTCAGTTTCCCCAAAACACATGGATTGTTCATGACCTTTTCCACACGCCATTACAACATCCTCTTCGGCTGAAAGTTGAATTCCTAATTCAATTGCACGACCTCGATCTGGTTCTATAAACAAGTTTTCCCCAAATATCGCTCCAGCACCTTCAGCAGAATTTTTCATTTCTTCAAGAATATCATTTAAAGATTCTGTGCGAGGGTCTTCAGCAGTGATGATTGTAATATCGGCTAATCTGGCAGATGATTCAGCCATCATCCGTCTTTTTTGTCTATCTCTTAATCCAGCAGACCCAAAGATAGCAATTACTCTACCTGTCGTTGTTTTTTTTACTGTATTAATGGCATTTTCCAAAGCATTGGGGGTGTGAGCAAAATCCACAATGGCTTGAAATTTTTGACCCATTTGGATTTGTTCCATGCGGCCTGGTACGGATTTCACATTTTCAATTCCTTCAGCTGCAACTTGTGGATCGATTCCTATACCCACAATTGTGGCTGCCATTGCAGCAAGCACATTGGATACATTGAAGTCTCCGGGAATATTTGAATGAACTCTGACTTTGAAATTCTCTCCACTAACGGTAAACGAAATACCTTTAGTGGAAGGAGTGATGTCATCTGCATAGAATTCTGATTTTTGGTTTTTTGAATAATGAACTTGTTTGGATTTAGTTATTTGGGTTAAGTACTCGAATGACTTATCGTCTTTATTGAGCACGGCAATTCTGTTTGGGAAGAAAGGTTTTGGAGAGGATTGATGTAAGTATTCGAATAATTTTCCTTTAGCCTGTAGGTAGGATTGATACGAGCCATGAAAATCAAGATGTTCGTGTGTGATGTTGGTAACTACCGCGATATCAAACTCACATCCAGCCACTCGAAACTGGGCCAATCCGTGAGATGTGGTTTCAAGGATGACATGGGTCATTCCGGCTTCTTTCATCTTCCATAGATAATATTGAACTGCCGGGGCTTCCGGAGTAGTAACATGAAAACCGGTATCTAACACTTCATCACCAATCTGTGCATTTACGGTTGAAATCATCCCTACTCTCACGCCAGCTGTATGCAAAATCTGATAAATGAAATTAGAAGTCGTGGTTTTCCCATCCGTACCGGTGACCCCAATCAAAACCATTGAATGGGAAGGATAATCATAAAAACTTGCTGAACAAAGCGCCAGTGCTTCCCGCCCGTTTTCAACCTGAATGTAGGGTATTTCTAAAAGCAACCATTTATCTTTGTCCTGCGTACCAATGATCGCGATTGCACCATTCTTAACAGCTTTTGGGATGAAATCATGACCATCCAAATTTCCACCGGTTAAAGCTACAAAGATCTGGCCATCCTCAACTTTTCTGGAATCGTATTCAATTCCTTCTACCAGAATATTCATTGCTGATGGATCAGAATTGCATTGATAGGAGAGTTTACTAATGATTTGTGAGAGAGTCTTCTTTTGCATATTCTAATTATATTAAAAAAGGTTGGAAGACAGGAACCACTTCCAACCTGAGTTTGGTAATTTGAAATATTATTGCAATGATCTTTGTAAATTACTCAGTTGCCCGGCAACTGAACCATCTACAACACGATCTCCGACTTTAACAATCAACCCACCAAGAATAGATGGATCAATTCTAAAACTAATCGTTGCAGCATCCCCGATTTTCATAAGGACATCTTTTTTAACTTGTGCTTGTTCTTCTTCAGTCAAGGGTAATGCACTGGTAATCTCTGCGGAAGAACCGGTAACTACCTTTTCATCCATTACCACTACCCGACCATCTTTGACACCACTGAAGAATTCAGCCAATAGGGATCGCTGTCGTTTCTCATCCAGTGCTTCACCGATCAGTTTTTGGGCTGCTGCGATCGCAATAGCGGAAACATCCCCACGCATTTCGCTTAGCAAACGCACTCGTTCTTCTTCTACTTCAGATAAAGCACTTTCTCTCTGTCTCTCAATGCCAACCTTGGCTTCAGAAACTAAGTCCTTTTGAATCGATTCAGCCCGAGTAGTTGTTTCGCGAATAATTTCATTGGCTTTTAACTGTGCTTCGCCAATGATCTTTTCCGCTTCCTTTTCTGCAGAAGCTCTCGCGTCAGCAGCTACTCTTGCATCTTCAAGTCCTTGGGCAATTTTATTGCGTCGTTCTTCTAACATTTTGGTCACTGGACCAAATACCCAGGCGCGTAATACCACATACACAATCGCAAAATTTATGATGTGAACTAACAAAAATCCTAGATTAATACCAAGCTTTTCCAATGTTCGCTCCTTTCTTTTTTAGAGGACGAACAACATCATGAAGGCAACAACCAGACAATAAATTGCGATTGCCTCAGCAAATGCAATCCCTAAAATCATGGTGGTTAATAAATTTCCATATGAATCTGGATTGCGAGCCATACCATTCAATGCACCCTGTACCAACAAACCGATACCAATACCAGCCCCTAAGGCACCGATCATTGATAGTCCCGCCCCAATAAATTTTGCAGCTTGAATTAATTCACCTTCCATTATTCCTCCATAAATTTGCTTCTAATGTTCAGCGTGTTCGCCATGCCCTTGTGTTGCCTGGACCATAAATACCATAGTCAACATACCGAACACAAAAGCCTGGATTGCTCCCATAAATAACTCAAATAAGAAAATACCTGCCGGGGCGAAAATGGGTAACATTGAACCCAATAATGCCACCAAAACTGTACCTGAAAACATAACGCCAAAAAGACGGAATGTAAACGATAAAATCTTTGCTAGCTCTGAAATTAACTCCAAGAATCCGACTAGAAAGTCAATAAAACCAAGTGCTGGTTTTTTGAATATAGTACTTACATTCAAAAACTTAGAAAAATATCCTAACCCTTGAGTTTGTACCCCAACAACCTGGGTCATTACAACTGCGATCAAAGCGAGTGCTAACGTAAAATTCAGGTCAGTGGAAACACCACGAAAGAATGGGGTAACAATATAACCTTCCCCTTCATGCGCTTCTGTTGGGAGGATATTGAACCAATTTCCTCCTAATGATTGTGTCTCATAACCATGATCAGAATGATGCAGAACACCAATTGTTTCCATTCCAGGAATGATTTTTGAGAAGTTGGCGACTAAAACGATAATCATGATTGATGCAAACCAAGGAAATACTTTTTTGGTGTATTTTCCTGCGGAGGTCTCGGTCATGTTATAGAGTACCTCTACCAGCATTTCCATGATCGATGTGATTCCTTTAGGAACCAGATTTCCACCTTGTAATGCTTTCTTAACCGCTAATGCCATCAGAATAATAATGATATCCACTAACAATAATGCAGGAAGTGTATTAACCAGATAAAAATCACCCAGAACCGGAAGGGTAAACAACGGCTCTAAGAGGATTCTTTCTGGGGCAACCTGAATATGCGGTTGAATGGGAGAAGCAATAAAGGTTATGGAAACCCAAGTCAGAAATAATAAGCCAAATACCCACCATCGGTATTTTCCCCATTTCCACTTACTAGTTTTTTCCAAGTTCTACCTCCTTCTGATCGGAATTTCCTTGTGGTTGTGATGTTTTTATCTTGGAAATAGCTATGCGCACAACATAAAACATGACGCCTAATGAAATTGGAATGCTGACAACCAGTAAACCAATTGTATACATTGGCTTCGTATCAAATCGATTATCCAACCACAATCCCCCAAATAACGCACCAATGACGATAAACAAGGTCAAACAACCTACCTGACCAGCAACGCTGGCAAGAGTCAAATTGAATATCTTTGTTTTCTGGTCGACAGGTGCTGATTTCTCAGGTTGCATATTCGAAAATTATATCATATCCTCATTCATGTTCAATAAAGTATCAATAGATTGTTAGACGCAATGTCTAACAAATTTAGCCAGGGAGTAAAGATAACACCCACGACAATTATCCCTATCACGCACACAGTGAGAGCGATTTTCCACCCCAAATGAAGTGGTTTTGTTTGCAACGATTCATCTTCACTAAATGTGATTCTGATTATGGTCAGGTAATAGTATAGAGCAATAATTGAATTAAGAATGCCTACAATCAATAACCACACTAAATTCGCTTCAATCGCAGCCATAAAAACCAGAATTTTGCTTATAAAACCACCAAACGGTGGAATGCCAGCCAGCGATAAAACTGCAATGAGAAATACAAACGCAATCCCTGGGGAGCGTTTCATCAGTCCTTTGAATGCATCCAGGTCACTCGAGCCGTTGGTTTTCTCCACAATAAAAATTACACCAAAGGTGGCGAGGTTGGTAAAAAGATATGCAATTAAGTAATACATTGCTGCTTTGAATCCCAAATTAGAACCTGCAGCTAATCCGATTAAGATATATCCAGCATGCGCGATAGAAGAATATGCTAATAATCGTTTTAGATCTTTCTGGACGAGTGCAAGTAAATTCCCTACAAACATAGTAGCTGTTGCCATGATCGCCATCAACAACGTCCAGCTAGCTTGTTCCGTAGAAAAAATAGCAGCCATGAATCGCATAATTACAACAAAGCCAACCGCTTTTGAAGCAGTTGAAAGATAGCCAGAAATTGGAGTTGGCGCGCCTTGATAAGCATCTGGTGCCCAGAAATGAAACGGAAATCCAGAAATCTTTGCACCAAACCCAACAACAACCAGCAATAGAATAAAAATCAATAAACTCGCAGAAATTTTTCCACTCTGGATCGCAGTAATTATTTCAGAATAATGGGTACTACCACTAAACCCATACAAAAGACTGAATCCATACAGGAGAACAGCGGAGGTTAATGCACCAAAAAGAAAATATTTCAATCCACTTTCTACCGATAGTTTATTGTTTTTGAGAAAACCTACCAGGACATACAATGGAATGGCTGTTGTTTCGATTGCTAAATACAACAAAATGATATTTGTTGATGAAACCATCATGGACATTCCAATCACACTCAAAAGCAGCATCGCGTAATACTCACCTCGATCCTTCACTTCGCTGAGGTACATCGAAAACAATGTGGTAATTGCTGCACCAACCATGATGATTAGCTTAAATGTAAAACTCGCTGCATCTACCTGGATCATTCCACCCCATGCTGATTTCACAACATCTCCTGGAGCCAGGAATAAAATTGATATGAAAATGATCGCCAGCAGTCCAATGAACGTTATCCAACTTAAAGCATTTCCATCAGGTTGTTTTTTACGGAAAATATCTACAACCATGATGAAGGTTATCAACCCGAGAACCAAAATTTCCGGCGATATAGCAACGAGGTCAAAATTTGATAACATGGCTTCTCCCACTATGCACCTCCGACAATTGCCAGAATATGGTTAACCCCTGTCTCAATCAATGGAACCAATAAGCCTGGTATCAACCCAATAGCTATCATAATGACACTCAACAACCCAATCGCGAGCTTATCTTTCTTCGAAATGTCTGAAATTTTTCCTTCGAAATCCTTGGGCAAATCTCCAAAAAAAACTTTTCGAACGACCAGTAAGATATAAGCTGCGGTGATTACGATTGAGATAACAGAGATGATTGCGACTATTGGTGCAACCTGCCATACCCCCATATAAATGGGGATCTCAGCAACAAAACCAGACAATCCCGGCATACCCATGGAGACCAACCCACCAATCACAAAACCAACCATCGCCCAGGGCATCACTTTATAAAGCCCACCCAAAGCAGCGATATCTCTGGTGTGGGTTCGATCATAGACCATACCAACGATGGAGAAGAAGAGAGCCGTCATTACGCCATGGGAGAACATTTGTAATCCAGCCCCTAACAAACCATTGTAATTTAAGGATGCAAATCCTATCAGAACTAAGCCCATATGCGAGACGGAAGAAAAACCAATCACATATTTAAAATCCTTTTGGATCATGGCTATATAAGCCCCATAAATCACATTTATTGTCGCGAGTACCAAAATCCAGGTTGCCCAGTATCTAGCCCCTTCTGGTAACAACATGATCCCTACCCGTAAAGCAGCAAATACACCCACCTTCATTTCTACACCGGCTAATAACATGGAGATGGCTGTTGGTGCTGCCACATGGCCATCCGGAGCCCAACTATGAAATGGGAAGATACCTCCTAGAATGGCAAATCCCAGGAAAACAAATGGGAACCAGATCCGTTGCATTTCCGGGGAGAACCCGGCGTTTTCCAATAATAACAAATCGAAAGTTCGTTCCGGGGATGCCTGGTAAATCGCTAGCGCGCCAATTAATGCAAGCATGGATCCGATGAATAAATACAATGTAAGCTTCATTCCGCCATAATTGCGGGTTTTAGGGGAGCCCCAGATGACGATCATCAAATACTTGGGAAATACGGCTAATTCAAGGAAAAAGAAAAGTAAAAATAAATCCAATGAAGAAAAAACGCCTAACACACTGGTTGCTAAAAACATCAGATAAGAGAAGAATTCATTGGGGCGATCTTGCACATTCCACGAAACCAATACACCTGCAAACACCACCAGGCCAGTCATAAATAACATGGCGATACCAATTCCATCTACTCCTAAATGATAAGCAATCCCCAAATCTGGCAACCAGGCAGAGTATTCAAGAAATTGATAACCAGCATCTTCAATGGAATAACTAATCCATAAAATGATGGTTAGTAGCAAAACCAAAGCAGATGCCGCCAATGCAAGTGGTCGAATCAAATCAGGTTTCTTTCTCCCAAACAAAAGAATGATCAATCCAGCGATTAGTGGTATGAATATGGTTACACTCAGGATAGGAAAATCCATTCGATTACCTCTTTAGAAGAAAAAATTTACAGCTTGATTTATCAATTCCAAAATTGATGCTGGCCACACACCGATCCATAACATCAAAACCATTAAGGGAGCGATCACCCATACTTCACGAAGACTTATTTCCGGGATGGAAAGCCAACGATCATTTCGTGGTCCATGTAAAACCCCGGCAATTGCTTTGAGAATATACACACCAGTGAAGAATAACCCAATCATCGAGAGCGCTGTTGCCAGGGGGAAGACCCCCCAGGCACCTCGTACGACCAGGAATTCTGAGATAAAGCCATTGAGTCCCGGCAACCCTAATGCAGCCATCGCTGTAAAGATAAAGATAGCTCCATACTTTGGCAAAATTGGCCACAAACCCCCTAACTCATCCAATTGTCTGGTGTGAGTGCGGTCATAAACCACACCTACCAAAAAGAACATTCCTGCGGCTGTCAGACCATGATTGAACATTTGTAAAATGGCACCATTCAATGCAATTGTTGCGCTTTCAACAATGCCACTGTCATTCGATTGCCAGGCATAGGCTGCTGCCGCAATTCCCAGAACCACAAAGCCCATATGGTTGATGGATGAATATGCTACCAACCGCTTCAGATCCTTTTGGGCAAAAGCAGATAGAGCACCAAAAATGATTGCGGCGGTGGCTAAAACTGCTAACGCTCCGGCATATCTTTGCGATTCAACTGGAAAAAATGGTATTACAAATCGAATAAATCCATAAGCACCTAATTTCAATAAGACACCAGCAAGGATCATAGAACCGGCTGTTGGTGCTTCCGTGTGGGCATCCGGTAACCATGTATGCACTGGCCAAACTGGCACTTTAATGGCGAAAGCCAGAACGAATGCCCAGAATGCAATTGCTTTAATGGTTTGTAAGGATAGACCTAAGGGGATTACCTTCTGGAAATTAGCTTCGGTTAAGGATGGCCAGATTTTATAAATTTCAGCCAAATCAAAACTCCCTGTGGTGAGCCCAATAATCTGAACTGAAAGCAATAACCCTAATGACCCGGCCATTGTTACCAGGATAAATTTTAAAGCAGCATAATTTCTATTTTTGCCACCCCATTGGTTGATGAGGAAATACATCGGGATCAAGCCAATTTCCCAAAAAAGGAAGAAAACTAAAAGGTCTAAAGCAACAAAGACACCCAGTACGCCTGTTTCAAGGAACAAAAATAAGGCCATGTAAGCTTTAATATTTTCATTTATTCCATAGGAAGCCAAAATTGCCAGTGGAGTCAATAAGGTGGTTAACAACACCATTGGCATGGAGATGCCATCAACACCAAAATGGAAGGAAGATCCGATCGCTGAAAACCATGACAGTTGAGTTTCAAATTGAAATCCAGATTGTGTTTTATCAAACTGGAACCAGATGATTAAGGTTAAGAGGAAAGGTATTAAAGAAGATCCAAAAGCAAACCATCGTGTGGAATTTTTAGCCTTAAATGGCATCGCGACTATCAGGAGGGCGGCTATTGTGGGTAGGATCAAAATTAAGATTAGCAGATTGTTTTCCATTATTTATTCCTTAATCAGTTTCTAGAACAATATCAGGTAAAAGATAAATCCACCCAGCAGGGAGAAAGTTAATGCCAGGATCATATAATTTTGAATTCGCCCAGATTGCGTCACTCGTAAATTTTGGCCAATTTTTCTGGTTCCTAAAGCCAAATTATCTCCACCTTTATTGATTACAGGCAAATCAAACCAAAATCTGAATTTATCCCCGATCCACATACTGATGGAACCAATTCCATGGAGCACACCATCAAATATTTTTTGGTCAAGAAATAGATACACTACTTTTTCAGCGATCCACTTAGCAGGACGAATGAATACAACATTATAAATTTCATCAATGTAATATTTATTGGCCAACACTTTATAAAAGCCAGCCAGTGACCATTCCAATGGATCCTTTTGAGTATCGTGAATTCTGCGGTATTGTATCCACCCCAGAAGCAGACCTCCCAGGCTTACGACCAGGGATGTCAGTAACGGGATCGAGCTATGATGTTCAACGTGGTGTTCACCATGCAACATTGTGCCCAGAAATGAACCTAACCAGTTCGGCAAAAATCCACCAATTCCTGGGAAAGCTTCCGGAATGCCAGCCCAACCTACCGTTATTGCAAAGAATGCAAGAATTACCAAAGGCATTGTCATCGTTTTTGGAGTTTCATGGGCATGTTTAGCTGCTTCTGATCGAGGTTTTCCAAGAAAAACTAAAGATATTTGTCGCATTGTATAGAAAGCGGTTAAGAGAGCAGAGAACGCCAGTACCCAAAATACAATAGGAAAACCGCCATTAAAAGCACCAGATAATATTTCATCTTTAGACCAAAAACCTGCCGTAATGAAAGGGAAACCAGCTAATGCAAAACCACCAATGACAAAAGTGACAAATGTGATCGGCATTTTCTTGCGAAGTCCACCCATGTTGTACATATCCTGGGGATCAATATGTTCCTGGGTATGCAAAACCCCATGCTCCATCCCATGGATGATAGAACCTGAACCTAAAAATAAAAGGGCTTTGAAGATTGCATGGGTTAACAGATGAAAGGCGGCTGCAATGTACGCTCCTACACCTAGTGCAGCGATCATAAATCCTAGTTGAGAGATCGTTGAGTATGCCAGCACTTTTTTAACATCCTTTTGAGCCACCGCGATAGTCGCAGCGAAAAGTGCCGTAAAGGAACCAATCACTGTCATCACCAGCATAGGTGGGGTCAGATTTGTGCTGCTATCCCATCCAGCCGAGAGAACCGGAAAAAACCTTATCGCCAGATAAACACCTGCAGAAACCATAGTCGCTGCATGAATCATCGCGGAAACAGGTGTTGGCCCTTCCATTGCATCTGGTAACCAGATGTGTAACGGAAATTGTGAACTCTTTCCGATAACTCCCATCAGGATCAGTAATCCAATTAGTCCAGCCCACGATAACCCGAATATCGGAGAGATGGATGTGGTTAAGGAGTGTAAAACTTCTTCAGAAAAAATGACTTCATATTGAAGACTGCCAGTTAGCATGTAAAGGGAAGCTAACCCAATCAACATAAATACATCACCAATGCGGGTGGTAAGGAATGCTTTTTGGGCAGCGGCTTTGGCTGATGGTTTTGCATACCAAAAACCTATCAACAAATACGAACATAAACCCATCACTTCCCAACCAATATATAGGGTTAGTAAATTATTACTCACAACCAACAAATACATGGCGAAAGCAAATAAACCAAAGTATCCGAAAAAGCGTGCATACATTGGCTCGATAGAAGGAATGTGATGATGTTTTCCATCCTGAACGATGATTTCGGCTCCATTTGGTGGTAGCCCTGGTCGGTCTTGATCACCTTTTGGTTGACCAAAATTATGGTAACCTATGCTGTAGATGAAAATCATCAAAACTGTCCAGGCAACAAAGAATAATGTAATTGTGGTGAGAGCATCCAGCTGAACACCTATTCTTAGCCAGGATTCAGCAGTGGGTATCCAGTTGATTGAGCTAACAACGCCATTTTCTATAACTTCCTGGTTAGTTATGGCAAAAACGAAAACAATCATACTTAATAGCCAGGAGATTCCAGCGCTTAGAATCGCGATTGTATGACTGGCACGATTGTTTTTATAAGTAGCCAAAAATATGATAAAGAACGCCAGTAAAGGAGCTAAGGGGATTAACCAAAGAAGTAGTTCAATTTTCATCCAAATCCTCCATTAACCCTGTAATACATTCACTTCAGACGCAACAATAGTTTTTCTCGTGCGATAAACAGCAATTATTAGTGCCAATCCAACCGCAACTTCAGCCGCAGCTGCAATGATTACGATTGCCGCGAATGTCATACCCCCAACATCAGCGACCCCATTTAATTGGGAATGATAATGCCAAAAGGCAAGAATATTAATATTGACCGCATTCAGCATTAATTCAATTGCAATCAAAATTGTAACGGCATTTTTTCTCGTTAATGCCCCAAAAATTCCAATACTAAACAGGGCAGCCGCCAGGATTAAATACCAGGAAAGTGGAATCATTTCGCCTCTCCTCCTTTGCGATCCATTGCCAGGTAAACCCCACCAATCAACGCCCCTAACAATAATAATGAAGCCAATTCGAAAGGTAGTGCGAAACCAGCAGGATCTAACAGCCCCTCACCAAATTCAACTATGCTGGATTGGCCTGAAAAGTTTAAAGTTTCCATGATAACTGTGAAATTTTCTGCCTGAGAAAGTTGACTGATCAACATAACACCAAATATCGTGACCAGGACAAGAACAAGCCCCCAAGAGCGATTAAGTTGCACTTCTTCATCACTCATAATGTTTTTCGTTAACATGATGGCAAAAATTAGGATGATAGCAATAGCCCCGATATAAACCAGAATTTGAACTGCCGCGAAGAAGCTTGCTTCCAGGAGTGCAAAAATTATGGCTACCCCCATTAATGTCACAATTAACCACAAAGCTGCATGAAAAATATTCCGAAGGCTTACCACTAACACGGCAGAAATAATTGTGACTACTGAAACCAAAATGAAAATGAATTGTAGTGGTGTCACCTTACCCTCCTGTTTCCGTTTGTGTAAATACATTGGAAGGTTGAGCTAATGGTCGGTCTCGTAAACCAACCTCACGCCTAACTTTTTCTCTGTCCACTCGCTTTGCTATACCATATCCAATGAAAAACAAAACAAGATTAATGACAATCATAACTATCAATTGAACCCATTGATTTGATGACGCGACTAGCTTATTGAAGAATGCGATTGAAATTAACAGAGCTAGGGAGAACGGAGTAAGAAACTTCCATGTGATTGCCATCATTTGGTCAACCCTGAAACGAGGCATACTTCCGCGAATCCAAACCCCCAAGAACCAAACCACTGCTGATTTAATGATCAGGTAGACCAGACCTAGGATGGGAATTTGCTCAGCACCTGGACCGCGCCAACCCCCCAGAAAGATTGAAGCAAAAATAACCGAAGAAGTAAATGCCCTAAGAAAGTCAGCAACATAAAACATTCCGAACTTCAATCCTGAATATTCCGTATTGAATCCGGCAACTAATTCAGATTCCGCTTCGGCTAAATCAAATGGGGCTCGACCATTTTCTGCGATTGAGGCAATGAAGAAAATCAAAGCTCCAATAGGCAGATAAAAAATATAAGGGATATTCTGAGAATGAACGATATCAGCAAGTGATAATGAACCTGCTAAAATGACAACCAGTAACAAAATGATAGCCATGGGAACTTCATAAGAGATCATTTGGGCTGAAGCACGAAATGCTGCCAACATGGAGTATTTATTATTTGATCCCCAACCGGCCAGAATTACACCAATTTCACCCATCGCTCCGACCCCTAAGAAGAACAACAATGCCACATTTAAATCGGATCCTCTTACGGTATCTGAAAAAGGCACAATGGTCCATAACATCAAAACAGAAGCCACTGCCAGTATTGGGGCGAGATGATAAGGGATTTTATCAACCCCATCAGGGATGATATGCTCTTTTATAAAAATCTTCACCATGTCTGCCACAGGTTGAAAGATTCCCCAGGGACCAACACGATTTGGTCCTAAACGATCTTGCAAACGTCCAATAATTTTTCTCTCCGCCCAAATTAGCATTAAGGTAATTAATAAAGCGGCAGTCCCAAGGATTGCTGCGCCAATTAGATATAATAATGCGGTTTGCCACTCTTGTGGTATTCCCCAATTACCGAATAGAGTTAGCAACCATTTTTCTATTGCAATAATTGGGTCTTTCAGGAAATCGAGTAGGGTCATATTAATCTCTCTTTGACTATTATTGCCAGGTTAGTGCGTCTTTACGCCAAATATAAAGATAGCCGCCTAATAAAATAAGAATGAAAATAATGGCTTCTACAACAGCAAATAAAGCCAATTTATCATACGCGACTGCGAAGGGAAACAAAAACACAATTTCTACATCAAAAATAAGGAAAATTAACCCATACAAATAATATTGAATCTTAAATTGAATCCAGGTGGGTTTGTAAGTCTCCATCCCACATTCATAAACTGAGTTTTTAATTTTTGTTGGTTTTTTGGGCGATAATATTCGTGCCAGGAAAATGGCAACGGCTGGTAAAAACATCGCAATGATAAAGAATATACCGATATACAGCCATTGGTTCAGCATAGATTCTCCTTAAACAGAATTTGGACATGAAATCTTACCCGACCTGCCAAAGCAAGTACATTTTATCACACTGAAATTCTAAATTTTTATTCCACTATTTGGGATTTTCTTATCAATAATTATTAATAATTATAATAGTAATTTGATCTAATTTACCTTACTTTTTAATTTAATCCCAAATAATAAAATAATAATTACAAATAATGCGCCGAATAGAATTCTCTTGATCTTGGGAAAACTCAATCCTAAATATTTATTTATATTGATTGAGAATTCCTTAGAAAATAATAATTCACGGTTTTCAGGAGAAGTGGCATTTTCATTAGTGGAAATTATGGATACATGGACAGCACCAGGCAAAAGCAGATAATCTTCTGGGATAAGATCCCATTCAAGTTTTACAATTTTATTCTGGATGACTGGGGTAAACATTAATCCCTGAGGATTTATTATTCCACCGGTGACAATTAAATCAACCCCTAAATTTATTATTGAATTTGGATCGATGATTTTGGAATTATCCTCAGAATCGATCGGGATGATTTGTAAGGAAATTTTTTCAGGTTTGCCAACCAATCCGGATTTTGGAAGGTTTACCTCTAAATAGTAATTTCCAAGAGCAGGATTTGTAATTTCACTTTGGAAAACGATCCGCTCTGAAGGTAAGTGGACAATTAGAATAATGAAAATGACAGAGCCAATAAAGACTAATAATATTCTTTCAATAAAATTCCTGATTGACATTAACTCATTATACCGGCAGGAGCCCCTTAAGATATTTCTTTTTGAAATTATATGGGATAGTTATTGATTTCTTTTAGCCAATATAAACTTCAACTTTTGTGCCGTCTTCATCATTGACATCCACAAACAGAGGTTCATCTTTTGTAATTTGTTTTTCGATTGTATCCATTAATTCTTCAAAATCGAAATTGGCAGGTCCGGAAGTAATCTTCCCTTTAAATATTTTCAGAAAGAAGCCCAAAAATTGAAGAGGTAAGGGTAACGCTATGAATATTCTTCGAGGAGATTTCCCTTCTGGTTGCTTAATGTTAACGTGGATCCATTTGGCTTTTTGCAATGACCACCCTAAATAGATCAGGAAAACTCCTATTAAGAACGGGATCCAGGTTAACCAGAATTTAAACCCCAACCCGGAGGATTCGTAATTTTGATATAACCAGGTGGAAGAAAAAATAGATAATAGAACACCTAAAAATAAAGGAATTATCCAGAAAATATTAGCCCAGGCAGGTTTTTTTATTTTTTCTGGTTTTGACACATCAGAATCATCGAGTCTATATGTGGGTGGAAGAATGCTTTCGTTTATTTCACCAGATTGCTCGAAATCAGCCAGCAGTTCTGATGCAACCTCCAAAGGAATTTCTCCATTTTCAACTTTCTTAAGAATTTCTAATCGATTAGATTCCATTATT
Source organism: uncultured Anaerolineaceae bacterium (assembly GCA_964430025.1). Taxonomy (GTDB): domain Bacteria; phylum Chloroflexota; class Anaerolineae; order Anaerolineales; family Anaerolineaceae; genus UBA6170. The sequence continues at coordinate 19,376 of CAYSFA010000015.1, forward strand.
CACCAGCAATCCTTAATTATCCTAAAGCTCTTAATAAACGATCGGCTTCTTCTGCAGAGATAATCTTATCCTGCAACATTTTTAGAACCATTAGTCTTTCCTCTTGGGTTACAGAAGAGGTTTTTTGACTCGTTTTATATTCTGGTCCTGAGGGAGGTGAAGGAGGTTTGGGAGGTCTCGGAATATCCCCGAATTCTTCTCGGAACGAAAATTTCCTTTCCATTTTTTCCATGGCCCTCTGAATTTTTTCATCAGCCAATTTTGTTTTTTCTCGAATTCTATCCCCAATTTCTCCTTCAATATCAAACAAATCTGAAAAGTCAAATCCACTCGTTTGTCTGGCTCTTGCTTCAAATTTTTGTTCAACTTGATCAACATAATCATCATCCACTGAGCCAAAGGTTTCTGGTATTTCCACATCTTCATATTGATCACTAATTTTAATGTTTCCCCCAGCTTTTAATACGAGTTTTTTATTACCAGAACCGTTAGTAATATTAAATTTTCCATTTCGGTACTTTTCTGATTGTTCATCTTTTTCATACATCACCAAACCACCAGCCCGTGCCTCAATAGTCGAATCACTTATATCCTGAATGTATAGTTTAATATTCCCCCCAGCCCGTAATTGACTTTCAGTGCCTTGAATACTGTTAGCACGAATTTTTATATTTCCACCTACCGTGGTTAATAATTTTATAATTTCAGCATTTCCAGAAAAATTACCACCAACTCCCCCAACGTTCAAAGATCCTTCTGTCGTTCCGATAGAAAAATTTCCACTTACATTACGTATGGTAGCATCGTTTTTAACAGAACTAATTTTGCAGTTGCCAGAGATATTCTCAGCTGTTAATGCATCGATGGATTGAATTGAACAATTTCCACTAATATTTGCAATATCCATACTTTTCTGATAACCAACAACTTCAAGGTTTCCATTAATTCGATCAATTGAAATTGACATATCATTGGGGACTGACAGTATGAGATAACTTTTCGCATTTATCGATAAAAGTCCGGTATTTTCTCCGACCAGGCACTCTTTATTCTCAGGATATCGAATTTCCACAAATGGATCATCCCAACTTCTGATAAATACGCTTTTCTGACAACTTAATTCAACTGCAGTGATATCTGAAAATTTTTCTCTTTTCATGCTAATCTCCAATAATTAATATTAAAAATAGTTTAGCATATATTTCAATATTGTCAATATATAATTAAAAATACTTAAAGATAATTTTAATATTTTTTATATTCGATTAATGATTATAAATAATCCTTTTTATAATCCGTTTCTTTTGGCTTCATTCCAAAATTGGTCTAATTCCTCTAATGAAAAATCCGTCATTGACTTATTAAGTTTTTTTACTTCTTGTTCTATAAATGAAAATCGATTACGGAATTTCAAGTTGGATTCTCGTAAAATGGATTCCGCATCGCCTTTATACCATCGGATGAGATTCACAATCGCAAACAGTAAATCACCAAGTTCTTTTAAGCGACTATCCGGATCCTCCGCTGCGGAGATTTCATCAACTTCCTCATGAATTTTTTGAATTACTGGTTCTATCGTGTTCCAGTCGAAACCAACTCTTGCCGCTCGATCTTGAATTTGTTGGGATTGTGCCAAAGCCGGATAATCCGCTGGCACACCTGAGAGGATGCCATTTTCTTTTGTCTTTCCGTTCTGAGCTCGTTCTGCTTCTTTGATTTTTTCCCAATTGGTTAAGACCGTTTCTACATTATCGACATTCAAATCGGTAAAGACATGCGGGTGTCGTCGGATCAATTTTTCACTTATCCCATTAATTACGTCAGACATGGTAAATTCACCGAATTCTGAGGCAATTTGAGAATGTAAAACAATTTGCAGTAACAGGTCGCCTAACTCCTCTTTCACATGATCCATATTCTCTTCATCTAAAGCTGATAACAATTCATACGTTTCCGACAACAAATGAGGTCTTAAGGTTTTATGATCCTGTTCACGATCCCAGGGGCATCCATCAGGTGCACGTAAGTGAGCAATGATTTCCTGAAATTCTTCGAAGGATGTATATTTTTTCATTGGCTCAATATATAAAGACGTAGGAATTCCAATTTTCTTGCTGCGATCCATTTCATACAGTGGGATTTCTTCAATTGATTCTTGTTTTGTTCCTGCTGCATGTATGAGTTTAACTGGATGAAAATCATCAAAAATTTCCAACAAAGTCTGTTTCACTTCAGAAGCAATCATTCTGGAATAAATTTGCGAAATAAGAACTGGTTTATTGGGGGGAAATTGGGGAAAATTCGCATTCCCGACATCAAAGGAATCCATCAATGTCATTCCGGTGAATGGATCTATTCGTAAGGCTGAAAAAATAGGTTCAAGAAAACTAACAGCTTCAAAAGCTCTGACTGGTATTCCTAATGCTTTTGCCTTTTCGAAAATTAATGGACTGGTCGTTTCAGCGACAAACGGATGACCAGGCACTGCATAGGTAACATTTTCACCTTCTTTAGCTTTATCAATTATTGTTTCTACTATTTTTGAATAAACCTCTTCGAAATTGTCGAATTTTTGATAATATTCGTCGAAGGAGATAATCTTCATGGATTTTGGGAATCCTGCAACTGCTGGATGCTGGGCAGTACGTAAATAAATAATTTCGTGAGAATTGATCATTTCCCAGGTTTGTTTCGTGATCAGGTCAATGTTTCCGGGTCCTAAACCAATAATTGTTATTCCTTTAAATGTTTCCATGCAATTCACCATTTATCTAAGTTTTGAAATTCTTACTTTCTTATTAAAAAATAACACAGAACTAGAAACTTAGAAAAGTTTAAGTTCTGTGTAAATTCGAAAACTAATAAAAATTAACGTTTTGTATAAGTAGGTGCTTTGCGAGCTCGTTTCAAACCTGGCTTCTTACGTTCCTTGACACGGGCATCTCGGGTAAGCAAACCGGCTTTTCGTAATGAATTCAGATATTCTTCATTCATTTTGACAAATGCTCTCGCCAGTCCTAACCGCACTGATTCGGCTTGCCCAGTCACACCACCACCACTGACTTTGACTGTAACATCAAAAATATTGTTATTCTGAGCTACGGCGTTGAATGGTTCCAAAATAGAACTCATATCACCCATTCGTCCAAAATATACATCCAATGGTTTTTCATTGACTAGGAATTTGCCTGATCCAGAGGTTAATCTTACTCTTGCAGTACTCTGTTTTCGACGTCCAACACCTTCGTAATATTGTGCCATCTATCTCTCCTTTAGGCTTCCGGTTGCGGATTTTGTGCAAAGTGCGGATGTTCTGCACCGGAATAAATGCGTAAGCGTTTAATCAGCTTTCTGCCTTGTTTTGTGTGTGGCATCATACCCCAAACAGCTGCACGAATCACACGATCTGGATAAATTTCCATTTGGCGTCGCATTGTTACACTTTTCAAACCACCCGGGTAATACGAATGTTTGTGATACATTTTAGTATCTAACCGTTTTTGATCAATATCAAGATCCTTTGCATTGATCACAACAACAAAATCGCCCATATCAACACCTGGCGTATATGTCGGTTTATGTTTTCCCAACAAATAACTGGCAATTTGCGTGGCCAGGCGTCCGAGCTTCTGATTCTTGGCATCAACCAATAACCAGTTTGATTCGGGTGTGCCCTTTATGACATACGTCTTTTCCACGGTCATCCTTTCTCTTATACAAAAAGACTAAATCTTTTCTTTCAATAAATATAATTAATTTCGATATTGAACCTTTACCAATGTTAGCCCATTTGGGACCGCCATTCCTGGCATTTGATCCCTTTGATGTTCAATCCCAGCTCGTAATTGTTCCATTGTCCACTTTCCACTTGCGATTTTGACCTGAATAAAAACTATTTTTCGTACCATGTGATAAAGAAAGGCATTAGCTATAACACTAAAAATAAATTCGTCTCTATCCCTTGTCCACTTTGCTTCCATAATAGTTCTTACTGTACTTCCACCACGTTTGGGGGGTAAGCCAAAAGCAGCAAAATCATGAACTCCGATGAACTCCTGTGCAGCTTCATTTAACTTTTCAAACGATACTTCAGGCCATACTTGCCATGCATATCGATCCCGTAGAGGATCTTTATGGGGTTGACAGTAAATGCGGTAATGATAGCAACGGGAAATTGCATCATAACGGGGGTGGAAAAGACCATCTGCCATCTTTACCGCATGTACCGCAACATCCTCTGGCAGGTTAGCGTTGAGAGCATACATCAGTTTTTCTTCAGAATGAAGCCAGTCATGATCAAAAGCGATCACCTGCCCCGAAGCATGTACTCCAGTATCCGTTCTACCTGCTGCGAAAATTGTTTTTCCCGTCCAACCAATCGATCTCAGGGCATTCTCAATTTCCAGCTGCACAGTACGGGCTTTTCCCTGGCGTTGAAAGCCAAAGAATTGGGACCCATCATAAGCTATTTTTACTTGGTAACGTGCCATTTCTTCCGGAAATCCCGGAGGAATTATTCTTCCACCAACTCCAATAAAACCATATCGGCGGCATCACCCAATCTTTTTCCAAGTTTTAACACTCGGGTATAGCCACCATTACGGTTCATGAAGCGAGGTGCAATATCATCAAATAATTTTTTTACAATTTCGGGATCATTCCCTAATCGCGAAGCGACCAAACGGCGGGCATTGACTTTGTCAATATCACTTCCATCAGCGCTTTTGCGAGCAACAGTAATTAAACGTTCTGCTTCGCCACGAATTGAGGCTGCTTTTGCGCGAGTGGTTTCAATTCGCTCGTGCTCAAATAACTGCCTAATCATGGTTCGGCGAAGTGTTTTGCGTTGGTCGGTTGTGCGACCAAGCTTGTAACCTGCTACACGATGTCGCATAGTTGCTTACTCCGTCTCTTCTTCATCTTCATCAAGTTGTAAGAAACCTTTTTCGATCATCTTTTGACGTAATTCATCCAGGCTTTTCTCACCAAAATTACGAATAGACATTACTGCCTCTTCGCCTTTTTCAAGTAAGTCAAGCACATCACCTACGGTTGTAACACCGGTACGTTTTAATGAATTGAATACACGTACTGATAAATCAAGATTTTCGATGGGGGTTTCAGCTGCTTCACTGGTTAATCGACTACCACCAGTGGGCTCTTGTTCAGTGCTTACAACAAATGTTTCTTCCGAAATACCAGAAATGAGACGCAAATGGTCAATCAACATTTTTGAAGCTTCCCCTAAAGCTTTTTCAGGTTCAACTGTACCATCCGTCCAAATCTCCAGCTCCAAACGATCGAAATTTGTACTTTGACCAACTCGAGCTGATCCGACAGTGAAATTAACTCGGCGCACAGGGCTATAAATTGCATCCACTGGCAATTCACCAATGGGAAGCCGGCCACTACGATCCGAGGCAGGGGAATACCCTCTTCCACGTTCTACTGTAAAGTCAATTTCTAATCGTGTTTGATTATCATCAACAGTAAATAAATACAACTCTGGATTTACTACTTCAACCTCAGCTGGAACTTGAATATCCGCAGCCGTGACAACACCTTCACCACGTACTTCCAGGTGTAAATGAGCTGAATCAGTATCATGCAAAATTAAGTGTAATTGCTTAATTTGAAGCATCACCTGAATTACGTCTTCCCGCACACCAGGGATGTCACTGAACTCGTGTAAGACATCCGAGATACGTACGGAAGTGACCGCTGCTCCATCCAGCGAGGAAAGCAGTACTCGGCGTAATGTATTGCCAAGGGTGACACCGTATCCTCGTTCAAGAGGACTGATGATAAATTTACCGTAATTTCTTGCTTCGGCTTCTCGTTCTACTTTCGGCGTTACCATACTACTTAAGGCGCACACGTTTCACCCCTTCCAGATAACTCAGTGAACTCATTATATTTACTCATTAGCGTGAGTAATACTCAACGATCAATTGTTCGTCAAGGCTGCCATCAATTTCAGCTCGTTCCGGATAGCGAGTAATCTTTCCTGTCATGCTTTCCAGATCTCGATCAAGCCACATGGATGGAGCTCTTTTCTCAGCGAAGTCTTTTTGTTCTTTAAAGAAAGGTAATTTTGCTGATCCTTCGCGCAATGTAACAACATCACCTACCTTAAGAACCATTGAAGGGATATCTGCTTTGATTCCATTGACTGAGAAATGCCCATGATTAACTAACTGACGTGCCTGGTTGCGGCTTTCTGCCAAACCCAAGCGATAAACGACATTATCGATTCGTAGCTCAAGCATTTGAAGTAAATTCAAACCAGTTAAACCACGTTTCTTCAAAGCGTTGGAATAATATCGTCTAAATTGACGTTCCAACATGCCATATGTGCGACGAGCACGTTGTTTTGCACGAAGCTGTCGAGCATAGTCTGATCCTCTTTCAGAACGACCAGCCTGCGACCGACCATGAATACCTGGTGCATAATTTCGTTTCTCTAAAGCACACTTTGGACTAAAGCAGCGCGCACCTTTTAGGTAAAGCTTTTCGCCTTCGCGCCGACACAATTTACATACCGGACCGGTATATCTTGCCATAACTACCCTCTCTTAATTTAATTTAGACGCGGCGTTTCTTCGGTGGCCGGCAACCATTGTGTGGTACCGGAGTAATATCTGCAATCGAACGGACTTTAATGCCCATGCCTTGTATGGCACGGATTGCTGATTCACGACCAGGGCCAGGACCTTTGATAATCAGGTCAACTTCCTGGACACCCATTTGTTGTGCTGTTTTGAGTGCCTGTTCGGCAGCCAATCGAGCAGCAAATGGAGTGCTTTTTCGAGAACCCTTAAAACCCGATGATCCAGAACTCGCCCAACATACTGTGTTTCCCTGTAAATCCGAAACGGTTACGATAGTATTGTTGAATGAAGCAAAAATGTGCACCTGAGCGGTGGCTATTTGTCGCTTCACTTTTCGAGCCGAAGCAGAGCGTCTAGCTGTTCTTACATTCTGAGCCATATTTCCTCACTAACCTCTTATTTCAGTTCTCTAAATACCTGTTTGATGGTTTTATTGGGGTGCCGCGGCATACAAGAGGGGTTATACCTGTCCCAACTAACCAATCAAACAGAATTATTTCTTGGTTGCTCCACGTCGGCGACCACGACCTGCAACAGTTCGTTTTGGTCCCTTGCGGGTACGAGCGTTTGTGCGGGTGCGTTGACCGCGAACGGGTAAGCTGCGACGATGGCGTAACCCTCGATAGCAGCCAATTTCAACTAATCGCTTAATATTCATCTGAACAGCACGTCTGAGATCACCTTCAACGACGAAATTCTTTGCGATATATTCACGCAATAAATTAGCTTCATCTTCCGAGAGATCCCGAACACGTGTATCAGGGTTTACCCTAGTCGAAGCCAATATTTCTTTTGCTCGAGTAGGTCCAACACCAAAAATATAGGTTAAGGCAACTTCAATGCGCTTATTGCGCGGTAAATCTACACCTTCAATTCTCGCCATAAGTCCTCTTAGCCTTGTCGCTGTTTATGCTTTGGGTTTTCGCAGATCACAATTAATCTGCCATGTCTTTTAACAATTTTGCACTTTGTGCATCTTTTTTTAATCGATGGTGATACTCTCATCACAACTCCTCAATCTTGCTAATTTACAGCCAAAGCTGCAATTATACCTTCACTTATATTTTTCGTCCAGGCTTGGTTCCGTCCTCAAGCAATGTCAGAATGACGGGACCATTTTCTGTGATAGCTACCGTGTGTTCGTAATGAGCAGTTAAGGAACGATCTGCTGATATCACAGTCCATTGATCTTTTAACGTACGTGTTGCGGGTGTACCAACCAAAACCATGGGTTCCAATGCGATGGTCATACCAGGGCGAAGTAAAATTCCGCGTCCTGGAATTCCGTAATTAGGAACCTGTGGTCCTTCGTGCATATCCCTGCCAACACCATGACCTGTGTATTCCCGGGTGACAAATAGACCATGTTCTTCCACAAATTTTTGAATTGCGGAAGATACATCCCCTACTCGATTTCCGGAAACCATTTTGTCAATTCCAACATACAAAGCATCTTCTGTCACTTTTAAGAGTTTTTTTGCAATATCTGAAACCTGTCCAACTGGAACTGTTATTGCAGAGTCCGCTACGAAACCCTCATACACCGTTCCACAATCGACAGATACAATATCACCTTCTTTTAGAACCCGACTACCAGGAATCCCATGCACCAATTCTTCATTCACGCTAATTGTTGTGCTCGCGGGGTATGGGTATGCTCCGGGATAGTTGAAAAAAGGAGAATAGACACCATGTTTTTTAAGAACAGCTTCTGCAGCCGCATTCAATTCTGAAGTTGTTACTCCGGCTTTTGCTACATCAGCAACAGCCTGTAACGCTTCAGCATTGATTTTTCCTGCTGTTCGCATGATTTCTAATTCCCTTTTTGATTTTATTGTAATCTGGCGCTCCCAGGACATCATCAATTGCTTCTCCTTTGAACTGCCACGAGTAATTGAGAAGAAACAACCTCGATTGCTTGCGTACCATCGATTTCGCTTAACAAGCCATTTTCTCGATAGTAATCAATTAATGGAGAAGTTTGTTCCCAATAGACATCGATTCTTTTCTTAACAGTTTCAGCTTTATCGTCAACTCTCTGATAGAGTTCACTTTGATCTCTATCGCAGATACCAGCTTTTTGTGGGGGGTTGTACTTTTCATGATAAACATATCCACAGGTTGGGCATGTCCATCTTCCTGTCAATCGTTCAATCAACACTTCTGCTGGGACGTTAATATAAGGCACACTACTAATTTCTTGATTATTATCACTCAACATTACATCGAGTGCTTTTGCTTGCGCGGGAGTTCTTGGAAAACCATCCAGCAAAGCTCCCTTACTGCAATCAGGCCGACTCAGGCGATCCCGAATCATAGCAATCGTAACATCATCTGGAACTAATGCCCCTTTATCCATAAATGTTTGTGCTAACTTTCCAAGTTCGGTTTGTTTCTTCAGGTTTTCTCGAAAGATATCACCAGAAGAAATGTGGGCAAGCTCTAAAGTCTTGGAAATGATTTGAGCTTGTGTACCTTTACCCGCACCTGGAGGGCCTAATAAAACAATGAACTTTGCCATCAGATTCCTCGACTACCCTTTGATCAGACTTTCTTCATAACCATGTAGCTTGAGTTCAGTTTCAATGATATTGAATGTATCACGGACAACACCGACAACGATTAATAAACCAGCTGAGTTGATGAGGAAAAGGCTTGCACCACCCACACTCTGCGGTAAGAAAAGATTGACGATGTATGGTAACACTGCAACCAAACCCAGGAATAATGCACCAGGGAAAGTGATGCGACGCTGTACCTTGGTCAGATATTTCTGAGTTGGGGCACCACGTAAAACACCTGGAATTTGAGCACCTTGTCTTTTTAGGTTGTCTCCGTAATTCTGCTGGGCAAACAATACATCCGTATAGAAGAATGTGAATAATACAACCATAAGGAAGAACATGATTGCGTAAGCAATACTTTGACCATTGAACAGGTTGTAAATACCAGTTGAGATATTTGCTACCCAGGTTGCCTTACTATTCATAAAGTATGAAGCCAGAATCGCTGGGAAGGTAATAATTGATTGAGCAAAAATCAACGGGATCATACCTGCCATATTTACCATCAAAGGCAAGTTACTTCGCACAGGCATTGACATTTTGCTACCGATTCTTCTTCCGGGGAAGAGGACTGGAACATGGCGACGACCCTGCTGAACAAACACGATAGCAAAAATGGTTAATACCAGGATGACGAGTGTCATCAAGAATAACCACCAGCCATTCTGTTGATCAGAGAACAATCTCACCAGGTTAATCGGAATTTGAGCAACAATACCTGCAAAAATGATTAATGAAAGTCCTTGTTTTGGGATACCATACTCGGAAATTAATTGTCCTAACCAAATACCAAACATGGTTCCTGCCATCATGCTCACCAGAATAGTCAAGGTTGGAATTGCATTCCCTCCAGCAAAACCAAATTGGAAAGTTAATACAGATTGTCCGCCTAATTGTTGTGCCATGGAATTAAAGATATTGATTTGACCCACAGCAGAAAGGAGAGCCATAGGAACAGTTAGAATAACTGTCCATCGCTCCATCCATTTCTGACCTTCGCGTGGGTTTTCCCGCATCTTTGCTTCCAATGCTGGGATAATCGGTACCAACAATTGCAAAATGATTTGTGCTGTGATGTATGGATAAACGCCCATTGCCAGGATGGAAAAATTAGAAATCGTTCCACCAGATAGCAGATCAAGCAATCCTAATAGATTACCTGCTGCTCCGCCAGAGCTAACCAAACCTGCAATCACCTCTCGGTTAATTCCAGGTACCGGCACGTTGGCTGCCAATCGGTAAGTAACCAGGAGCAGCAATGTCATTAGTAATTTCTTACGAATATCTTCTGATTTGAATAAATAGCGCCAAGCGGACCGTTTCATCTATTGGTCTCCTTTAATGATTGCACTTATGCAATCAATTCCACTTTTCCACCAGCCGCTTCAATTTTTTCCTGAGCGGTTTTCGAAACACGTTGAACTTTGACCGTCAATGCAACTGATAGATCTCCACGACCTAATACCACTACTGGATTGTCTTTTTTGTGCAGCATGTTCTTTTCTGCTAACAATTCTGGAGTGATCTCAGTATTGGCATCAAATTTTGCCAGTTGGCTTAAATTGATTTCATTGTATTCAACACGATTTGGTGGGGTGAATCCTTCACCACGTTTGAATGGAAGACGTCGATAAAACGGTAAGTTACCGCCCTGCCGATACAGGTTGCCACCGACACCGGAACGTGAGTTTTGTCCTTTTGTTCCTTTTCCGGCTGTTTTCCCCTGCCCAGCAGAAATACCACGACCAACACGTTTGCGACGTTTGCGTGATCCTTCGTTGGGGATGAGATCATTTAATTTCATTCTTCCACCTGCTCTTCAACTAAAACTAAATGATTCACTTTGGATAACATACCTCGAATGGTTGAATTATCCTCTTGAACCACAGTTTGATTCATCTTCCGTAAACCAAGGGCTCGAACTGTTGCTTTATGTCGTTCAGAATATCCGATAGCACTTTTTACCAACGTGATTTTCAACATTTTTTTCTTTGCTTCAGTTTTCTTAGGCATTCTTCCTCCTATCCCAGAAAGGTAAAACTTCTTTGGAGGTTACTCCACGACGTTTTGCTTCCTCTTCAGGGGATTTCAATTGATCTAAAGCTTCAAATGTTGCTTTCACGACATTGAGTACATTGGCACTGCCCAGTGATTTTGTCAAAATATCACGAATGCCAGCGGCTTCTAATACAGCACGAACACCACCAGCGGCGATAACACCAGTACCACGAGAAGCTGGTTTAAGCATTACTCTTGCACCAGCAACTTTACCATTAACGACATGAGGAATGGTTGTATTATAAACAGCAACCGATCTCATATTTTTATGGGCTCGTTCAGTAGCTTTGCGCATTGCATCAGGAA
>CAYSFA010000016.1:0-30199 GCA_964430025.1 uncultured Anaerolineaceae bacterium
CAAATTGAATGAGATAAAGGATGCAGTCCCTCTGGCGATCTTTGGTGATTCAATTACTACAGATCACATATCTCCGGCTGGATCAATTCCACTGAAGAGTCCTGCAGGACAATATCTAATCAATCATGGAGTCTCCCCAGACCAATTTAATTCTTATGGATCCCGGAGAGGGAATGACCGGATCATGAGCCGTGGGACTTTTGCGAATATTCGAATCAAAAACCTGATGTTACCTGACACGGAGGGAGGAATGACAAAATATCTCCCGACAGGTGAAGTAATGTCCATTTTCGAGGCTGCTGAGAAATATAAAAAAGCGGGAAACGATTTGATCGTCCTTTCAGGGAAAGAATACGGCACCGGTTCATCTCGTGATTGGGCAGCAAAAGGGCCTATGTTATTAGGGGTGAAAGCTGTGATTGCAGAATCCTTCGAAAGGATTCATCGTTCTAATCTTGTGGGTATGGGTATTTTGCCTTTGCAATTCATACCTCCGGAAAATGTAAAAACTCTCGGTCTGACGGGAAAGGAAAAATTTACCATTACTGGATTAGAAAACCTTTCACCTGGAAAAATCCTTTCTGTAAATGCTTCAGATGGAAACAAACCATCCATCCAATTCAATGTAAGATTGCGAATTGACACCAAAATAGAGGTTCAATATTTCACGGATGGCGGAATAATGAACACAATTCTATTCGAATTATTGCACTCAGCAAGGAGCTAGCTCCTTGCTGAGATTGAATTATTCTTCTTCAGGTAAATACTTCTCAATAATCACGTTTGCTTTTTCAAGAAAATCCATTGCGATTGGATCCACACGGTAATCGTTTATATACACGAGTTTGGAGATTTTGGCGTTAATTAACATTTTCGTACAACTTAAACATGGGAAATGAGTAACATAACAAACGGCTTCCTTGGTTGCAAGCCCAAAAACTGCAGCTTGAATAATGGCATTAACTTCTGCATGGACTGTTCGTACACAATGTCCATCTACCATCAAATGACCAATGTCATCACAATGTTCTAGACCAGCGGGGGAACCATTGTACCCTGTGGAAATGATGTGTTTATCTTTAACCAGCACAGCTCCAACTTTTGCCCGATCGCATGTGGAGCGAACAGCCACATCCTCTGCAATTTTAATAAAATAAGAATCCCATGTTGGTCGATTCATTTTACCTCCCGATAAATATTTTCGAAGAATATGATAATTGTATTGAACTAAAAGTACAAATCAAATCAATTCCTGACTTAAATTAGGAATTATCCAAATTTTCCGGAGATGTAATCTTGAGTTTGAATGTCTTTCGGATTGGTGAAAATCTCTTCTGCCACGGAAAACTCTATCAACTTCCCTTGCAAGAAAAAAGCAACATAATCTGCGATGCGTCCAGCTTGTTGAGTATTATGCGGGGCAATGATGATTGTGAAGTCTTTTTTCAATTCAATCAATGAACTTTCAATTTTTGCTGTGGAAATAGGATCCAACGCTGATGTTGGTTCATCGAGCATAATAACTTCTGGTTGTAAAGAAAGCGTTCTCGCGAGACACAATCTTTGTTGTTGTCCCCCGGAAATTGAATATGCTGAATCGTGCAAACGATCTTTTACCTCTTCCCACAATTCAGATAGTCGTAAAGCCCTTTCTACTGCTGTATCGAGAACAGTCTTTCTCTTTTCCCCCATTAATTCCAATCCATAGGAAACATTTTGATAAATCGTGAGGGGTAATGGCAATGGTCTGGAAAAGACAATTCCAACTTTTCTACGTAGAGCGATGACATCCAGCGATGGGTCCAGGATATCAACGCCATCAATCAAAATTCTGCCTTTGACAGTAGCAATATCGGCTAAATCGTTGAGTCTATTCAATGCGCGCAAGAATGTTGATTTTCCGCCACCTGATGGCCCAATTAATGCTGTAATTTGATTACTGGGTATCTTTAAATTAATATCAAATAGTGATTCAACTCCATCGGAATATTTTATTGATAAATTCTCAATAATTATTTTTTCCATATTACCATTTTCTCTTTGCACGGGCTCTAGATCTTAGAACTGTAACAATGATGTTCATCACCAAAACGAAAACAAGTAAAACGAGAACAGTACCATATTGTATCTGAATCGGCATACCTGGTACCTGGGTTGAAATTACAAACAAATGATAGGGTAATGCCATAGTGGCATCCATGGGGGAATTGGGCAATCGAGGCAGGAAAAATGCCGCACCGGTAAAAAGGATTGGAGCGGTTTCACCTGCTGCTCGTTCCAGACCTAGAACGACGCCAGTCAAAATTCCAGGGACTGCCTGGGGTAAAACCACCCGCCGAATCGTCTGCCACTTGGTAGCACCTAAAGAAACACTCACCACACGAAAAGATTGTGGCACAGCCCTTAATGCTTCTTCCGTTGTACTGATAATCACTGGCAGCGTCATGATCGATAAAGTCAAAGAAGCTGAGAGAATACTCGTCCCAAAATTCAGGAAAACCACAAACAGACCCAAACCAAACAACCCGTACACAACCGATGGAATCCCTGCCAAATTAATAATAGCCAGCCGGATCGTTTGAGTCACCTTATTCACCGGGGCATATTCAGACAAATAAATGGCTGCTGCAATCCCCAAAGGGACTGAGAAAATTGCAGTGCCTATAGTTAAATAAAAAGTTCCAACAATGGCTGGCCAAATTCCCCCGGCTCGCATTCCATCTCGTGGCATCGCAGAAAGAAATTCCCAGGAGATCGCTGGAGCTCCTAAATAAATTATATAGATCACAACCGCGATAATGGGTAAAACTGTTGCAATTGATAGTATCGTAAGGACAGAAAATCCGATTTTCTCCAACTTGAGTTGCTTATTAACATGCGAGTTTTTAGATTGAATGATTTTTTCACTCACGATAATATTCTTTCTGAACGCTTTAATTTCTTAGCGCTTATATTCGAAGCGATTATATTTACCAATAGTGTAAACAAAAACAATACGATGCCAATAAAGAAAAGCACATGATAATGTGCACTATTCGTAGCGACCTCACCCATTTCCGAGGCGATGGTGGCAGTCATGGTACGGATAGGCAAAAATAAGGCCTGGAAACCTTCGGGTAAAACTGGTGCATTTCCGGTGACCATCATAACTGTCATGGTTTCCCCGATCGTCCTGCCCACCCCCAACATCACTGCCATCAAAATGCCTGATTTTGCTGCGGGGACAGTCACCCCCCAGATCGTCTGCCAGCGTGTTAACCCCAGCGCTAAAGAGCCATGTCTGTATGATTCAGGTACGTTATTCAAAGCATCTTCAGCTATCGAAACAATTGTTGGAATGGCAATCCCCCCTAGCAATAACGAACCAGTAAAAGCTGTTAGTCCAGTTGGTAAATTTAAAAAGTCTCTTAGAAATGGAGAAACAACCAGAATTCCCAAAAAGCCTAACACAACACTGGGCAACCCCGCTAACAATTCAACCAATGGTTTCATTATTTCCTGCAACCACTTCGGTGCAATTTCAGCAATATACACGGCTGTTAAGATCCCGAATGGAACAGCGATCAAGGAAGCGCCTAAAGTCACAACCAAGGATCCAAGGATCAAAGGCAAGATGCCATAATATCCTTCAATGGGATACCAGCGAGATGCAAAAAGATCAATCAAAGGAACATCAAATAAGGCAGGAGTGCCTTCTGCTAAAAGGAAAAACAAGATTAATAACACAAATAAGATCGATGAATAACCAGATAGTTGTATTATTTTTGTGATTGAAAATTCAATAATTTTTCCGGGTTTTAAGTTCATCGACATCCCTATTTTGCTGGAATAAAGCCTAATTCTTTAACGATTTCCTGCCCCTCCGAGGACATAATCCAATCTAGATATGTCTTTACATAATCTTTGGGTGTTCCATCTGAATAAATGTACAGGTTTCGAGAAATCGCATAGGTATTGTCATTTACACTGGCGAGAGTGGGATAAACAAAGTCCGATCCTTCTCCCTTGGCAATCGAGAGAACCTTCACCTCTTCAGTTACATAACCAAGTCCGTCATATCCGATGGCATTTGGATTTTCTTTCACCTCTGCGATGATTCCCTCCGAGGAAGGTAATAAAAGTGTATTCGCAGAAAATATTGATTTATCATCAGAATTCCCTAAGCGGATAACCTCTTCCAAAAAATAAACATGCGTTCCGGAATTAGTTTCTCTCGATAACCTCACAATGGGTCGATCTTCTCCGCCTAATTGACCCCAGTTATCTAATTTACCTGTGTAAATATCTGAAATTTGTTGCAAGGTTAGTTGGTTAATCGGATTATCAGGGTGCACAATCACTGCAATTGCATCTCGAGCGACAACATATTCCACAGGATTAACCCCATTACTTTTGGCATTTTCAATCTCTTCTGACTTAATTTCTCGGGATGCATTAGCTAGATCAACCGTTTTATTGATCAAAGAAGATATTCCCGTTCCACTCCCCCCACCTGTTACAGAAATTCTGATTTCTGTATGCAGCTCCTGGTATTTTTCAGCCCAATACAACGCCAGATTTACCATAGTATCAGAGCCTTTATTTTCAAAATAATATTCTGTTTGCTCTGGTTGACCTGAATTATTTCCTGGACTTGCTTGTGTACATCCGGCAATTAGAACTACCAGCCACAAAAGATGGAAAATAAAAAAAATAAAACTTTTCCTCATGGTAAAAATTATAATGGATAGTCGCTATTAATAGAGTTTTTCCACGGAAAAGCTTGTCATTGATTTGTATGAGATTCATCCCAAAATTTCTGAGCAAAAGAATGTTTTACCCTTTGGAATATCTAGCAATGTTTGATAATTTTTTGGGATCGGTCACCTTGAATTCGGTTCTGGTAATATCGATTACCCCATCATCAGCAAAGCGATGTAAAAATCTACATACCATTTCTCGGGTGGAACCTATTCGTGCAGCCATCTCATCCAATGTTAAACTTCGTGTAATGGGTGTATCGTGTTGATCCTGCACGGTTTCAATTAATAATTTAGCCAATCGACCTGCCACTGGTTGGAAGGTCATTTCCTCTAAAATTGCGCTAGCCCTTGTCATCTTATTGACCATCAATTTTGATAATTCCCAAGCCGATTCCCCTTCACTTTTAAGAATAGGAACT
The DNA here is from genome assembly GCA_964430025.1 of uncultured Anaerolineaceae bacterium. Classification (GTDB taxonomy): domain Bacteria; phylum Chloroflexota; class Anaerolineae; order Anaerolineales; family Anaerolineaceae; genus UBA6170. The sequence goes on from CAYSFA010000016.1 coordinate 5,162, forward strand.
ATTCTCTCACTTTCCCACAACATCAGCTGAGCTTCCTCCGCGACTTCCAATGAAACAGGCATTTTTAAATTATCAAAAAAGAAGGCCAATCCCCAAAAAATTTCACCTTTACCAAAGGAAGTAACAACTAAATTACGACCTTCTGATGAACTTTTAATGGCATTAACACTTCCATCCAGGATGAAAAATAAATATGGCCAGGAATCTCCCTCCAAAGTAATCAACTCAGCTTTGCTGTATCGTTTCAAAATTGCTTCTTGTTCCAGCCTTATTCTGTTGGGTTTTGAAAGAACTGAAAAAACAGGTGCTTGATCTAACAATTGAAATCTATCTTTCATCACATTCTCCCCTTTAACTATAACAGAGATCAATCATCAAACCCTCAAAAACCAAATGATTTGCTTTAAGTTAAAGAAATATATTGTGAAATATATTACAAAAATTAATACAAGTACTTTGACAATTCCATAAAAGGAAGCTAATGAAAAATAAAACTCTCATCATCTTCACCTTGTTGGCAATATTATTACTCACTGCATGCATGGACGCTAGTTCGTTATGTTTGCCTGGTGAAATCCAATATAAAGAACGATCAAATCCATTTCCGACGTTAGAAAATAAAAAACTAAATCCTCAACCAATGGAAATTAAGGGAAAAACGATGGATTTCGATTATGTCGTGAGTGGCCAATTATGCAACAACCATCTGGAGGGAACCGTTTATGTAGGATGTGATATTGAAATTTATTCATGGGAAGAATCATCTACATTTCTGGACGGATGTGATTTTATTGTTAACCCAGGAACCATTATTTATGTTGCATCCCATAATAACACCGCATATTACAAGGGGTGTAGTTCCTGTCATATGACTAGTGAAGAATGAAAAGGTAATTAATGGATTAATTTTAGGTAATTTTAATAATTTGTTATCCATTAGTTCAAATTAAGAAATGGAGGAAAAAATGAAGAGAAATAATAAGTTGGGTGGAATACTAGCACTCATTGCAGCCATAATTGGCATCGTCGGACATTTTGTTTTGTTCTTTCAATGGTATGTCGCAGGTATGTCTGCTGAATCTGCGGAACCAGGTTGTGAGATTCTTCTAAAATGGATTCATCCAGGATTAGGCGATCTAGGGTTTTTGGCATCTGCATTTTTCCTGGTAAGTGCATATGGGTTTTTCACAAAGAAAAATTGGGCTTATTTTCTGTCCGTAATTGGTATCGTAATGGCTTTGTTAGCAAGCTTTTTCATAAACATCCCATTTATGGCAGCAAGCCTTCCACCAGTATATTTTATGTTGTTCATTCCCTATATTCTTTTCTATTTTATTTTCTTTTGGAAAGTTGGAAAACTGCCTTGGTCAAGAATCCTATTCGCCATGGGCACAGGAATAACATACATATTCTGCTTTATGAATGGAGTGTCCAGCACCAGTAGGATCATTACTGTAGGAGACCCATTATTCTATCTGGTGGTCTCATTACATTGGGTAGCCATGTTAGGATGGGCTATTGTTTCAGTGGGGATACTCACCAAACCGAAAAACTGGATGATCCCTGTTGGATTACTAGCGGGTGTTACTGAATTGATTGTGGGGATTCCATTAGCCTTTGTTACAGCCCAGGATTTAGGTCGTTTCTCTTTGTTTGCCCTTGCCCCAATCGCAAGCTTGATTATGGTTATTATTCTGGTTGTTCCAAATTTATGGCAAAAGTGGACTGGATCAGGTGAGTAAGAAAACTGATCGCAAAAATGCACCATAGCTGAATACAATTTGAGAGGAGAAATAACCCCTCCTCTCTTTTTCTTAAACTGAAACTAATTACATCAACTTGTTTCAATTTAACTTTTGTTAATGACTTCACCACTAGGTTATGTTATTATGTGCAAAATTACACAATCTATAAGTTTGGATCACTTCTACTCTAAAGGAGCGCTCATGCAAGCAATAAAAAATCGTTTCGAATATTTATTCACTTCCACTAAAGGACTCATTCTGGTTGCAATCGCTCTTTGCGCGCTAATTTCAGCTTTTTTTGGCTCTCTTTCTGGCCCAATGGATGACCTCGGTGTTAAAAATGTAATCGTGAAGGCATTCAACATTGATCTCGTTGAGGCCGAACGAGAAGGAAGAATTATTATTCTTTACCATGTTATCGCGATGGCAGTCGTTGCCATTGAAACCTATATGATTACTGAATTAGTACCTATGAAAAAGAACCAACAGGTACAAATCAACGGCATCATAACGGTGGGCTACCTTGCGGCAATCTTCGGGGGATTACCGTTTGCATATTGGGGAACCAGCTGGATCATGCATGGCATCTATATTGCGGGGTTAACTTTGATATTCTTTGCTGGCTGTTTACTGGCAATAGCATTATGGCCGTGGAAAAAAGAATATAAAGTCAAGAACAATCAATATGCTCACACAAAAGGTGGGTATGATCTGGAAAGAATTGCTTTCTTTTCCGTCTCGATCGTTACTTTAGCCTCAGCATTATTTGGAGCAATCCCCGGTTCATTTTACGGGAATGGGTTTTTTACTTTTCTTGCTGAAAATGTTGTAAGAGAACCAATAAAGACATCCTTACAGAAATCTATCATTGGCCATTTACACATCATGTTGGCTCTCATTGCTATCGCCTGTACATTAATTATCTGCCGTCACATGGATTTTAAAGGAATTCTTCACAAAATTGCGATGCCCTTGATGATTTTTGGTTCAATCGTTTTATCGGTTGGCACCTGGCTAGTTGTTCCTTTTGAAGGAGTGGCGCACGCGGTTATTTATGGTGGTTCAACGATAGCCATGGTAGGAGCGCTTCTTTTAGTAATTTACTCCTGGAACAAATTAATTAAAACCGGATTAGCTGAAAAAGGATTGAAGAAAGGTAATTTTTTCCAGGGAGTGGCTGCCTTGGTTCGGGATCCATTGAAGTTTGGAGTTACCTGGCAAATGGTGTTCATGAATTTTACCGTGAGTGGTGTAGGCATCTTCGTCGCGGTAAAACTTGATGAAATATTTCGTAAATGGACATTTATGGAGGAAAAATTAATCCTGACTGGTCACTGGCACATTCTGGCAACTCTTACTGCTACTATTTTATTGCTATATTATGCTGATTTTGCTGGGCTCAAAGGCAAAGCGAGACAATGGTTTGGTTGGTCTGTCATCATATTTTCAGATATTGCTTTTGCAGCCGTTACCATTTTTGAGATGAAGCCACTTTTGGCGGAAGAAGCATATCGCCAACCGATCACGAATGTAACCAATATTCTAGGTGACATTGGCCTGGTTGTCGTTTTGATTGCATTAGCTGCCCTTTTAATTTGGCGTTTGGTTGATTTGTTCAAGAAAAATGGCAGGTGGTCTGAAGAAATTCACGAAAAGTTAGAGTCTTATGTGGAGGAAAACTAATGAGAAAACTGACTCTGAGCCTGATTTTGTTATTTTTACTTCTCACTGCTTGTAAACCAATCGATGTAAATGCACCGGCTCCTGTATACGAAACAGGCATTGATCCTGATTCCTGGGTTGCAATCCCTGCTGGTGAGTTCCTCTCCGGCCAATTTAATTTTGAAAGAATCATTGACAAAGATTTTGAAATGATGGTTACACATGTGACGAAACAACAATTTGCAGATTATTTGAATGAATCATTAGCTGAAGGCTATATAAAAATATCTGGTGATGAAATTGTTGGGTATTATCCAGGTGACGAATTTAATGAAGGCCGCCATGAAGAAGAAATTCCTGCTGGAGATTATATTCATCTTCCACTCACGGATCCGATGCTAAAATTAGACTATGATGGGAACATTTTTACTGCTCAACCGACATGGGCAAATCATCCCATGACGATGGTTTCCTGGTTTGGAGCAAAAGCTTATTGTGAGTATTATGATTGGCGTTTACCAACAGAACTCGAATGGGAAAGAGCAGCACGTGGTACAGACGACCGTCCGTTTCCCTGGGGTTATACATTCGAAAGAAATAACGCCAATCTGGTTACCAGCCGTGACCCATTTGAAGACATGAGTACGTTTGGATCCCGTACTACACCGGTTGGTTTTTATAATGGGAAAACCTACGATGGGTATGCCACGTTAGACTCCGCAAGCCCATACGGGGTGTACGATATGGCTGGAAATGTTTGGGAATGGACTGATAACATCTATGAAGAACAACATTATCGCTATTTACGTGGTGGCAGTAAAGATGTTTATGAAAATTATCTGAGGATTTGGGTAAGAAATAGTTCCACCCCTGGTCACATTAGTCCATCATTTGGATTTCGATGTGTGCGATAAAGATACAAGGAAATGTTTTGAAAATAATTAAAGGTAAAATCTCCCTCTTTTGGAAGTTGATAAAAAGCCTTCAAACCGGTTTGCTTCTCGCGACCGGTTTGGCAGGGTTTATGAGTTTCAAATGTCCAGTTTTCAACATCCCGGTCCTCACTGGTGTGGCTATAAGTCTCTTTCTAACAATTAGCGGTAGCACTGTTCTGAATATGTGGTATGACCGGGATATTGATACAAAAATGGCAAGGACCTGCTTAAGGCCATTACCGTCCGGAGAAATATCATCCAAAGAAGCTTTGTCTCTCGGATTGGTATTATCCTTTGTAGGAGTGGGTCTAGCTTTGCTTATTGATCCATTATTTGGATTTATTGTTTTTCTAGGTATCTTCTTTGATGTACTTATTTATACAATTTGGTTGAAAAGAAGGACATGTTGGTCCATCATTTGGGGAGGGTTGGCTGGGGGAATGCCAATTTTAGCTGGTAGAACTCTGGCAGTTGGTGCAATCGATTGGATAAGTTTATTGCTTGCGGTAGGAATTCTATTCTGGATCCCAACACATATCATGACCTTCTCTATGAAATATCATGATGATTATCAAGCAGCAGGAATACCAACTTTTCCAAGTCAATACAACTTTTCTTTCACTCGTTTAATGATAGCGATCTCCAGTATCTTAGCTGCAATAACGATGGGGGCAGCAGCGATAGGCATCGGCATGACCACCGGTTATTTACGATTATTAATCGTACTATCCATCGGTTTAGTTTTCCTGGCATTGTCAAGTCTTTTAAACCCATCCGATAAATTAAATTTCGGTTTATTTAAATACGCTTCCTTATATATGTTGAGTGCTATGCTGTTGATGATGTTGTTTTGAGTATGAAAAAAATCGCATCCATTAATAAAGTTTTTCTTCTCATAACTGCAATATTGGCTGGTTATCAAGTGGTTACGGGAGGCCATGGAACCACCCAAATCACGATTTGGTCCTACACTATCGGGTTTGGTATCTTAGTAGTTTCATCTATCATTACAATGATTGTAGGCTTTGATACCTTCAACAAACCATTGGTTGTAATCTTCTCAGCACTTATTCCTATTTCAATATCTACCGGATTAGTCTCGCAAATATCCAGTGAAATGACAAAATGGTATTTGGTTTATGCAGTTGTTGGTTTTCTCATCATCATCCTTACTAGATTTATTAAGAATAAGGGTTTGGCTAACCTTGCTCTTTCCATTATTCATGCAATTTCAGGAGTAACTATATTAATTTTGCCAATCTATTTGGTCTTTAGTCTTTCCTACCGTCCAAATTTACTATTTTTTAGTGTTGGTGGCATTATTATGGGATTAGGAGGGCTGTTAATCTTTTGGGGTCAAAAAGAAGGAATATTCTTCCATAGAAATTCAAAATATGCCTATTTGCCTGGTTTATTGCTGCTTAGCACAATTCTTTTTTCACTTGGAATAACTGCATTGTAATTTTATTGATCCGTTAAAGCATGGAACAAATCCATTACCAGAAAAAATTCTCATCCATCAGAATATATTCTATTTATTATGGTTGCATCAATAATCAAAGCAGATTAGAATCAGACCATTCTTTATTCTCTGGAGATAATAATGCCCACAATGTACGAAAATTCAAATTTCATTAAAGAAGCCATAGAAGAAGACCTTAAATCGGGAAGATTCTCGAGTGTTCACACCCGTTTTCCTCCGGAACCAAACGGTTATCTGCATATAGGGCACGCCAAAGCACTTTGCATTGATTTTGGAATGGCAGAAGCTTTTGGCGGAAAAACCAATTTACGCTATGACGATACCAATCCGGTAAAAGAAGAAACTGAATTTGTGGATGCCATCAAAGAAGATATCCACTGGCTGGGTTTCGATTGGGGAGATCGTGAATTCTATGCGTCAGATTATTTTGATCAATTGTACCAATGGGCAGAACAATTGATTCACCAGGGAGATGCGTATGTCGATGATCTTTCACCCGAAGAAATCCGCGAATATCGCGGCACATTAACCGAGCCGGGGAAAAACAGCCCATATCGTGATCGATCGGTTGAAGAAAATTTGGATCTCTTTCATCGGATGAAAAACGGTGAGTTCCCTGATGGGACCCGGGTCTTGCGCGCAAAAATTGACATGAGTTCCGGGAATATCAATATGCGTGATCCGGTTATGTACCGAATTCTTCACGCGCATCATCATCGCACTGGCGATAAATGGTGCATTTATCCGATGTACGATTTCGCACACGGCCAATCTGATTCACTCGAAGGAATTACACATTCTCTCTGTGATTTGGCATATGAAGCGCATCGTCCATTGTATGACTGGTTTGTCGAGAAACTTGGTATTTTTCATCCACGACAAATTGAATTTTCCAGACTGAATATCACCTACACCATTCTTAGCAAACGTTTTCTCAAGATGATGGTTGATAACAACCATGTCCATGGTTGGGATGACCCCCGAATGCCTACATTGTGTGGTATGCGACGGCGAGGGTATACGGCGGAAGCAATTCGTAATTTTATTGACAAAGTAGGCGTGGCAAAGAATGAAAGCATCGTTGATGTTTCATTATTGGAGCATTGTGTAAGAGATGAATTGAATTTATCGGCGAACCGGGTGATGGCAGTCTTAAACCCATTGAAATTGGTCATTGATAATTATCCTGAGGATCAAGTGGAGCAATTAGAAGCGATTAATAACCCGGAAGATGAAAGTGCTGGAACCAGATTAATTTCATTCTCAAAAATCCTTTACATTGAAAAGGATGATTTTATGGAAGAACCTCCAAAGAAGTATTTCCGATTATCACCAGGAAATGAAGTACGCCTACGATATGGGTATTATGTAAAATGCACACACGCGGTTAAAGATGCTAATGGAGAGGTTATTGAAGTTCATTGCACTTACGATCCCGAAACTCGAGGTGGTTATTCTCCGGATGGCAGAAAAGTTAAAGGCACCATTCATTGGGTTTCCGCTGAAAGTGCTGTTGACGCCGAAATCAGATTATATGATCGCCTGTTTACCAAATCAGATCCGGATAATACCGAAGAAGGCAAGACCTTTCTCGATTACCTGAATCCGGAATCTCTAACCATTCTCAGGGGCTGCAAAGTAGAACACTTATTGGTGGAAGCCAAACCTGGAGATCGTTTTCAATTTGAACGTCAGGGATATTTCTGCCTGGACCTGGTTTCAACAACTGGTAATCTTATTTTTAATCGCACCGTCGGATTAAGAGATAGCTGGGCAAAAATCAACCAGCAATCATAACAAACTACCATTAAGAAGGCTGTCCAGATTGATAGATCTGGTTGAATTCCAAAGATTGAATTTTACCAATTTGATTAAATTATAGATTTAGTATTATTAAGTTATTGGGTGTAATAAAATTTATTCTACCCCACATGGAGTTATATGACAAAAATAGCGATCGTTACCGATACCGATTCAAGCTTACCGATGGAGCTTGCATCCCAATTTAATATTACCCAGGTTCCCATCACCATTCATTTTGGTGAATCAACCTACACAACCAATGTTGATATTAATGATGCAATCCTCTTCGAGATCATCGATCAGAACAATAAATTGCCCACCACTGCAGCTCCTTCCCCGGCAGCATTCGAACAAGCCTTTAAAAAAGCGTTTGATAATGGTTTTGAAACAATCATTTGTATTTGTGTTTCCAGTGTGGTTAGTGCGACCTATCAATCAGCCGTGACTGCCAGCCAACAATTTACAGGTAGAGACATTGAGGTTGTGGATTCAATGCAGGTGTCACTCGGACAAGGGTTAATCGCCTTGCATGCCGCAAAAGCAGCCCAGAATGGGGTATCCAAAGAAGAAATATTAAAAGAAATTGAACATATCCAGAAAAATCTGCACATTTTTGGCGTTGTACCCACTTTAAAATATCTAGCGATGAGTGGAAGAGTTGGAAAAATCGCCGCAGGTCTCGCGGACACTTTCAATATCAAGCCAATCCTCTCCCTTCAAAATGGAAAATTAGATTTACTTGAAAAAGTCCGTACGATGAAGAAAGCCAAAATGCGGCTTTTGGAATTAGCCACCGAGGCTATTGGTGACAAGAAAATAAAAGAAATGGGGTTCATTCACGTCAATAATTTGAGTGGCGCGAAAGAACTTTATTCCAGTTTCTGCGAATCATTAACTTGTCCAACAGAGCCAATCTTCTCTGAATTTACCGCTGGTTTATCCGTCCATACTGGAGCTGGTGTGGTTGGATTTGTGATTTTAACAGAATAGCAACCGTAATTATTCGGCTCGCTTACTCATTTCATACATTTCTTTTAAGCCGAGTAAAGCCAGGTTTGGTTGAATAACGTCAATGACATCACATTCCGGCGCAATTAATGTTGACATACCACCGGTCGCGACAACTTTCGGATTGCTTTTCATTTCATTTTTCATTCGAAAAACAATCTCTTTAACCAATCCAACAAAACCAAAAATAATACCTGAACGCATTGATTGAATAGTGTTTTTTCCAATCGCTACCTGGGGATGGGTTAATGCCACCCTGGGGAGAGCTGAAGCTGCCCTGAATAATGACTCCGAGCTGGAGACTACCCCTGGCGCGATTGCAACTCCTTCCAAATCACCACTTTCCCCTACAGCCACAAAAGAGGTGGCAGTTCCAAATCCCACCACAATAACAGGTTTGCCATATAATTTCCGTGCTGCCAGAGCATTTACGATCAAATCATGTCCTACTTCAGAGGGATAATCGGTATTGACCTTCATCCCAATATTAATTTCAGGGCTATAAATCAGAGGAGTTTGTAGGAAGTACTTTTCGGACATTTCAATGAATTCCTGTGTCAAACTAGGTACAACCGATGATATGGCACACCCCGCAATTTCATGGATTGACAATCCCCTGGTTTCAAAGAGATCACCAATCAGAACGCCATATTCATCAGCTAAATTCGTTCGATCCGTAGAAATTCTCCAACGATGAACCATTTGATCATCTTTGAATAGGCCTAACTTAATGTTTGTATTTCCAATATCGATGCAAAGTAACATGGTTTTCTCCTCAGATTATCTATGATCTTCCTTACAGCACCTGACAGCCTGAACAATAATATATACTACCACCCATATAGGCTTCTTTCACAATCGTTGAATTGCAGCGTTTACAGGAAGTTCCTACTGTATTCTTGCTAAGGATCGTTGTATACTGTCCAGGATTTCCATAAAAATCCTTTTCCGTATCACGACCTCCATTTTCAGCCATGAATTTGAGCGTCTCTTTTATCGCGTGGAATAGCTTTGTTTTATCTTCTTCACCCAAAGAGGCAACTTTTTTCCTAGGATGTAACCCTGCATTGAATAAGATGTCCTGTAACACACCATTCCCTAATCCGGGAATTCTCTGGTTGGTTGCCAGGAATGCCTTTAATGACAATTTATCATCTTCTGGGGAGAATAAATTTAGAAACGTGGAAAGATCAAATGATTCACTTAATGGCGAAGGTTTTTCTTTAGCAGTCAAATAATACTGGTTATCATTCTTACCTTTTGGGGTACACAGCAATCCGCCATACATGGAAATCGTACAGCATAAATAAGTATTATCAGAAAACTCAAGTAATAGTTGATGTTTTTTCGGAAGAGTTTCCATTGATGTGTGGTAAAGCAGATTTATACCATCACTAAAAACCATAACCATATCTTCGGCCCATATTTCCACCTGCCCACCAAATCCTTCTGATCCAGTAATCTTTTTTCCCAACAACATCTCACTATACTGTGATGGGTCACAAGAAAACCAGGCAAATTTATGCGGGCTTTGTGCTGCTGTTACCGAGGAAATCGTTTTACCACTCAATTCTTTCCTCATCTGGTTACTTAATACTTTTGCTTCAGGAAGTTCTATCATTTCACGTCTCCAATTATTTCTTTTTTAAAACCGAACTCACGATCTCCTGCGCTTCGGATTGAATTCTTTTTAAATGTGATTGGTCTATGAAGCTTTCAGCATAAATTTTATAGATATCCTCAGTTCCTGAGGGTCTGGCAGCAAACCAACCGTTTTTAGTTTCTACCTTCAAACCACCGATCGAAGCATGATTATGAGGTGCATTGGTGAGTTTTTGTAGAATTTTCTCACCAGCAAGTTGATCCGCTTTTACATCTTCCGGACTTAATGCACTTAACATTTTCTTCTGTTCCGGGGTAGCTTGTGCATCCATCCGTTCATAGACTGGGTTACCAAATTGTTTGGTCAAGTCCTGATACATTTGATATGGATCTCTTCCAGTGGTAGCCAGAATTTCAGCTGCTAAAAGGTTTAAAATAATTCCATCTTTATCTGTTGTCCAAACATCACCATTAAAACGCAAAAAGGACGCGCCAGCACTCTCTTCTCCCCCAAAACCAAAAGAACCATCAAACAAGCCATCAACAAACCATTTGAACCCTACGGGCACCTCTGCTAATGGATTACCCAATGAAGATGCTACTCGATTAATCATCGAGCTGGAAACAATTGTTTTGCCTATGCATGCATCAGCGCGCCATTTGTCTCTATTCTGGAATAAGTACCAAATAGCAGTTGCTAGATAATGATTGGGGTTCATTAATCCCCCGGAAGGAGTCACAATGCCATGCCGGTCAACATCAGGGTCATTTCCAAAAGCAATATCAAATTTATTTTTCATGCCAATTAACCCAGCCATGGCATAGGGCGAAGAACAGTCCATCCGGACCTTCCCATCATGATCCAGCGTCATGAACGCAAATCTCGGATCCACTTCATGATTGACAACTTCAATATTTAATCCATAAGTATTCGCGATAACATCCCAATAATCGATGGCAGCTCCCCCCATGGGATCAACCCCAATTTTGATCCTTTTATCCTTTACCACCATTAAATTCACTACATTTTGTAAATCTTCAACATACAGCTTGATGAAATCATGTGCTTTTACAAATTCAGATCGGAGCGCCTTTTCCAGGGGAATTCTCTTCACTTGCCGTAAACCTGAATGAAGAATTTCATTCGCTCTGGTCTGAATAATATTGGTGATTTCCGGACCAGCTGGCCCTCCATTCGGAGGGTTATACTTGAATCCACCATCTTTGGGAGGATTGTGCGACGGAGTTATCACAATGCCATCTGATAGGTGTTGTGACGATCCTTTGTTCTTATTAAGGATGGCATGCGATATTACGGGTGTGGGCGTATATCCAAATCCCTGCTGGTATCTAACATGAACTTCATTGGCAGCCAATACTTCTATTGCTGTCAGTAAGGCAGGTTCTGATAGAGCATGGGTGTCCTTCCCGATAAACAAGACTCCATCATATCCAACCTGTTTGCGATACTCACATAACGCCTGAGTTACTGCCTGGATATGCTCGAGATTGAAAGATCTCTCACTAGATGATCCACGATGCCCGGATGTCCCAAATGAAATGTTCTGCAAAGAATCATCATTATCAGTGCCCAGATGGTAATACTCAGCCACTAACCTGGGAATATTTTCTAATACCTCATAAGGAGCTTTCTTACCTGCTAAAGGATGAATTGACATTTTTCCTCTTTGATTGTTTATTTATAACCACGTAAATATTGGAGTGGAATATAAGTTTGATAACCTAACTTTCTGGCAGCATCAATTGCCCAGGAAGGATGACGAAGCATTTCTCTCCCCAGGAGAACCATATCCGCTTTTCCTTCCTGAATGATCTGATTGGCGTGCTCAGGCTCAGAGATCAGCCCTACCGCTGATGTTAGAATCCCTGACCCTTTGCGAACCTCTTCTGCAATTTGAACCTGATACCCGGGTACCAATGGGATCTTTACGCCAGATACATTTCCCCCGGACGAACAATCGATCAGGTCTACCCCTTCGGTAAGTAAGATTTTTGACAACTGGATTGAATCCTCAATATTCCAACCATTTTCAACCCATTCAGTGCCGGATAACCTCACAAATAATGGCAATCTCTCTGGCCAAACCTGGCGTACCTCTCTCACAGTTTCAATCAGAAACCGTATTCTGTTTTCGAAACTCCCTCCATATTCATCAGTACGATGGTTTGAAAGGTGGGAATAAAAGGAATGTAACAGATAACCATGGGCAGCATGAATTTCCACCAGATTAAATCCGGCTTGTAAACTTCTGTAGGCAGCATCCTTAAATTTCTTTTGAATTTCTTTTATTTCAGGTACAGACAACTCATGTGGGATTTGATATTCCGGATTAATTGAGTCCGGACTTGGACCAACTGCCTGCCACCATAATGGGTCTCCTTTATCAACCGGTGTTCCACCTTCCCAAGGACGATGAGTACAAGCTTTTCTTCCTGCATGTGCCAATTGAACACCAGCTACAGATCCTTGTGAAAGGATAAATTTCGTGACTTTTCGAAGAGGTTCAATATGTTCGTCAGACCAAAGCCCAACATCATAAGGTGAGATCCTTCCTATTGGTTCTACAGCAGTTGCTTCTGCTATTACCAATCCAACCCCACCAGCAGCACGAGCTCCTAAATGAATTACCTGCCAATCATTCGAAAAACCTTGATCATAAGAATATTGGCACATTGGAGAAACACCAATTCTATTTCTAAAAACAACGTCTCTAATTTGTAAAGGGTCAAATAAATGTGACATTGAATCTCCTTCTTATATATATTAATTATAGATCAAAGGATATTCGATAGTTTCATTTCCATCGTTTTTATAATCCATTTTTCGTGATTTTCCATTACAAGGAACGATTCTAAATCCATTATCGTCTATACTTTAAATGAATAAGACCGAGGGAGATCAATTATGTTACCTAACCTGAAAAACAAAATAGGACATTTGAAGAAATTATCCATATCACTAATCATGATCTTAACTATGGGTTGTGGTTTGATTAATGATGTTATTCCAACACCTGGGGGACCTAATGAAACTCCTAACTCTTCAGTATCAATCAATACAGAAGGGAAGACTCTAAATATGCTTGTAAACGATGAAAATAAAAATGATGATTTCACCATTAATCTGAGTGAGGGTAAAGCCGATTTTCAACCACCAGAAGAATTGCCTGTGATTGTTGGGGAACCGCTTTCTGAGGAGGAAATCGAGGATTTGTTGGATCGATTACCAGATTTACCTCAACCTGAAAACCTCGAGGAAGCGTTTAATGTCCCACCAGAAGTGTTACCCCCTCCCCGGCCTGGTGATACAATCGAACAACCCTTCCCAGTAGATACAGAGGAAGAACAACCTGAGGTGGTTGAAGGTGCTTTGAAAGTCTTACGATATTCGCCAGAAGGCGTAGTCCCAATGGCTCCATTTATTAGTATCACTTTTAACCAAGCGATGGTACCACTTGGTACACTCGCCCAACTTTCTCAGGAAGATATTCCCGTCGAAATTGTGCCCGCAATTCAAGGCACCTGGCGGTGGATTGGGACGAAAACATTAACTTTTGAATTTGATTCAGACGATGTTGACCGTTTGCCGATGGCAACGGAATATAAGATTACGGTTCCTGCGGGAACTGAGTCAATAAATGGAAATGAGCTTGAAGAGGTTGTCTCATGGACATTCCAGACACCAGTTCCGATAGTAAAAACTTATCATCCGAGTAACGGACCACAACCATTAGAACCTTTGATTTTTGTTGGATTTGATCAAAGAATTTCCCCACAGGAAGTCTTAGATACCATTTCATTAGCTGCCGATGGAGAAGAATTTGAGCTTCGATTGACAACAGACCAGGAAATTGAAGAAGATGAAGTCGTAACGAACCTAATTGAAAATTATCCGGATGACCGGTGGCTCGTTTTTAAAGCAACGAAAGCTTTACCTAAAGATGCAAATGTTGAGATCAAAATTGGCCCTGGAACCCCATCCGCGGAAGGTATTCTGACAACCGAAGAAGTCCAAAGTTTTCAATTCTTCACTTACCCACAATTAAGAATTGAAGAATATGGTTGTTCCTGGTATGGTGACGAATGTCCTCCCCTTTCTCCTTTCTATATTCGTTTTAATAATCCTTTGGATGAAGAATTATTTGATGAATCACTTATAACTATTTCCCCTGAAATTCCAGGTCTTTCGATTTCCGCGATTGGAAACACGATTTCTATTCAAGGGGCAACCGAAGGACGAACAACTTATAGAATAACCCTGGATGCAGATATTCATGATATTTTTGGTCAAAAATTGGAAAGAGAAGAACGGATCAATATTAAGACCGGAAAAGCAGAACCACTTTTGATTGGACCCCAAAACAACTTCATTACGATTGATCCTTACACCCAAAAACCTGAATTATCGCTTTACACAGTTAATTATTCAAAATTAGATGTAAGGATTTATGAAGTAGAACCAGAAAATTGGCGAGCTTATCAAAATTACTTACGTGAGTTCTACCAAATTGATTCAAGCACAGAACCTCCAGGAAGGTTACTGTTCAATCAGACGATTAACTTAGAAACAAAAGATGACGTTTTAAGTGAAGTGAAAATTGATCTCGATTCCGTCATGAAAGGTGAATTCGGACATTACATCGTTGTAGTGAAACCACCAAAAGGATTTTTCGAGGAAGAAAGACCCTGGCAATGGATCCACGTTTGGGTTCAGGTTACACAAATTGGAATTGATGCTTTTGTTGATCATTCCAGCCTGGTTGCCTGGGTCACCGATCTAAAAACTGGTGATGCACTCAGTAACATGGATATCCGGACTTTGGATGGAGATGAAAGTGAAACAACAGACTCTAATGGGTTGTCAGAATTTGATTTACCCGTTGATGGAATATTTGGTCTGACAGTCGAAGATGGTGAGGATGTAGCCTTCCTTCCTGCCAATTATGGCTATTGGGACGAGGATGGTTGGAAACCAAGAAATGTCTCGGATTCATTCCGCTGGTACATTATAAATGACCGGGGAATGTATAAACCTGGCGAAGAAGTCCACATCAAAGGGTGGGTGAGAAGAATTGGTGAGAAGCAAAATGGTGATGTCTCCCTGATAAACCAATCCATCGAGCAAATCAACTACCAAGTATATGACTCTCAAGGGAATGAACTGGTAAATCAATCGACAATCATTAATGACAACGGAGGTTTTAGCTTCATATTCGATATTCCTGAACGTGTCAATCTTGGGGAAGCTTATATTCGACTTTACATAGATGAATTAGGATCAAATGAATCCGGGAAAGAAAATTACCATTCCTTTCAAATTCAGGAATTTCGCAGACCAGAATTTGAGGTAGTAGCACGTAATGAAACGGTTGGCCCTTATTTCTCCGGGGAAAGCGCGGTCGTAGCTGTGGAAGCTGCTTATTATGCAGGTGGCGCCTTGCCAAACGCAGAGGTTACCTGGAATGTGACAAAAACCCCAACCAATTACGAACCACCAAATTGGTCTGATTTCACCTTCGGGATCTGGGAACCGTGGTGGTTCTCTTATAGGAATGAATTCTATAATTTTGGATCAGAACAGATATCTCAATCTTTTTCCAGTAGAACCGATTCAACTGGCAACCATTTCCTAAAAATGGATTTTGAAGGAGATGAAGAAACCAGACCACAAAGTGTATTTGCTGAAGCGGTTGTGATGGATGTGAATCGCCAGGCTTGGGCTGGAACGACCTCCCTATTGGTACATCCTGCTGACATTTATGTTGGATTAAGAAGTGAAAAATATTTCGTAGAAAAGAATGAGCCGCTAACCATTGATCTAATCGTCACTGATTTGGATGGCAATCCAATTTCAGGTCAATTAATCGAAGCCACAGCCAGCAGAATTACCTGGAAATACCAAAAAGGGGAATGGGTGGAGGTATTTGAAGATATTCAAACCTGTCAGATTTCTTCAGAAATAGAACCGGTGCAGTGTAGTTTTATAACTGCAGTGGGTGGAAAATATCGTATCAAAGCTGTCGTGACCGATGAAAATGGCAGGAAAAACACCAGCCAATTTGATCGCTGGGTGAGTGGTGGAGAATTACCACCTTCACGTAATGTAGAACAAGAACCTTACCAACCTGGTGATACAGCCAAAGTTTTGGTGCAATCACCATTCTATCCTGCGGAAGGTGTCTTAACCGTAAGCCGCAGCGGTATTCTTTACTCAGAACCATTCAGAATGGAAGAAGCAACACATACCTTAGAAATCCCGATCAAAGAATCGCAAATTCCAAACATTCAAATTCAGATTGACTTGAATGGTTCCGCTCCCAGGTTGGGTGATGATGGAGAAGCCCTAGAGAATGTTCCTCCAAGACCTGCTTTTGCATTAGGAACCCTCACTCTGGAGATTCCACCGACCAGTCGCGAATTATCAGTGGATATTGAACCCCAGAAGACACAATTGTCACCAGGAGAAAGATCAAGCATCGAAGTGACTGTAAAAGACCAGGGAGGGTTACCAATTCCGGACGCGGAAGTCGCGGTGATTGTCGTCGACGAAGCTATTTTGGCATTGACCCAATACCAATTAACTGATCCTATGTCAGTGTTCTACGCACCTCGTTATGCAGATGTAATCAGCAAATACACAAGAGCGAATATTATTCTGGTTGACCCGAGCACACTGGCCACCGGGGGTGGAGCACCGATGCCGACTCAGTCTCTCAGCAAAACGATGGAGGATGGGATGGTCGCCGATCTGGGTCGTGGCGGTTTTGCTGCTGAAGAACCTGCCATGGCACCAATGGCTGAGATGGCGATGGAAGAATCTGTGGAGGGGGAAAATTCTTCCTCACAAAGCATTGCTGTTCGTACCGATTTTAACCCATTGGCAATCTTTTCTCCGGAAGAAAGGACAAATTCTCAAGGGAAAGTGACCGTTGATTATAAACTCCCTGACAATCTGACCCGCTATCGAATCATGGTAGTCGTCGCTGACCCCGGTGGAAAAATGTTTGGCAGCAACGAAGCCAATATTACAGCCAGATTACCGTTAATGGTAAGACCTTCCATGTCCCGTTTCCTTAATTTTGGTGACCAATTCCAAATTCCGATTGTCTTACAAAACCAAACGGATGAGGACATGGAAGCTGATATCGTGATAGAAGGCAGCAATCTGGAAATTACGGAGACCCCAGGGAAACGCCTCACCATCCCTGCAAACGACCGGATTGAGGTCCGTTTTGCAGGAAAATCAATCATGGCAGGCGAAGCCTACCTACAGATTGCAGCTGTCTCTGGATCCAATTCGGATGCCGCCCAAATCTCACTACCTGTATACACGCCTGCGACTACCGAAGCATTTGCTACCTATGGAGTTGTAGATGATGGCGCGATTGCTCAACCAGTATTAGCTCCTGAAGATATCTATCCTCAATTTGGTGGACTGGAAATCACCACCTCTTCGACCGCCTTGAACAGCCTTTCTGATGCTGTCTTGTATTTGATTGATTATCCCTTCAATTCAAGCGCTCAAATGGCATCCCGCATTCTGGCGATAGCAGCCCTTAAAGATGTTCTATCCGCTTTCAACGCTGATGGACTGCCTTCTCCGGAAGAAATGGAAACATCAATCCAAAAAGATCTGGAAGATTTATCAAGGTTACAAAATTGGGACGGAGGTTTCCCGTATTGGTCTAAGAATTATCCATCCATTCCATTTCATACTGTGCACGTTGCCCACGCAATTTCCAGAGCAAGTATGATGGGGTTTGAAGTCTCTGACCAGGTGATTGGCAATCTTCTTACCTATCTGCAAAATATTGAACAATATTACCCAAGCTGGTATAGCTTGAAAACGAAACAAACCATCAGTGCTTATGCGCTTTATGTGCGAAAGCAGATGGGAGATTCTGATCCCGCAAAAGCAAAATCCTTAATCGATGATCAGGGGTTGGAAGCCTTGTCATTGGATGCAATCGCCTGGATTTGGCAAGTATTATTACAGGATTCACAATTTGATGCAACCCTACAGGAAATCCGCCAATATGTAGGCAATCAGGTTGTTGAGACTGCTGGAGCTGCCAACTTCTTCAACAGTTATGCGGATGATGACTATGTCCTGCTTCATTCCAACCGCCGAACCGATGCTTTGTTATTAGACGCGATGATTGCAGATGATCCTGACTCAGACTTGATTCCAAAAATTGTGACTGGACTGCAAGCGAATCGCACCAAAGGTCGTTGGGATAATACACAGGAAAATGTGTTTGTCCTGTTGGCGATGGATCATTACTTTGATACCTATGAATCGGAAGAGCCTGATTTTATCGCCAGAGTCTGGTTGGGCGACGTGTATGCTGCCGAAAGTGAATTCATTGGGTATTCAACAGATCGTTATTTGACCACGGTACCGATGCAGAATCTAATCGATATCATTGGGGAAGATGATGCGAAGAATATTATCCTTTCAAAAGATGGCGTTGGGAGATTGTACTATCGTCTCGGTCTTAAATATGCCCCCACCGATTTGAAATTGGATCCATTGGATATGGGTTTCGTGGTTCAACGATCTTACGAAGCTGTCGATGATCCTAACGATGTGTGGTTGGATGAAGATGGAAACTGGCATATTAAAGCTGGAACAAGGGTAAGAGTAAAACTTAGTATGGTAGCTGACAACCGCCGCTATCATGTAGCCCTGGTTGATCCTCTACCGGCTGGATTAGAAATCATCAATCCAAATCTGGCTGTGAGTGAAAGTTTGCCAGATAACCCCAATGAGAATGGGAAATTCTTCTTCTGGTGGAATCAATGGTACCAACACCAGAATATGCGTGACGAACGCGTGGAAGTATTTACCAGCTTGTTGTGGGATGGTGTCTACGAATATACCTATATCGCTCGCGCAACCATGCCAGGAACATTTATCGTTCCGCCTTCCAAAGCTGAAGAAATGTATTCCCCTGAAGTCTTTGGGCGAGGACAAAGTGATATTGTGATCGTTGAATAATGCTAAATATGAAAAAAAGCCTGATCTTAAAAAATCAGGCTTTTTTTGATTTATTTTGGTCCAATATAGACCACCTCAAACAAGATTTTATCTGCTGATTCGAACATTACCTGATAATAGGTTTGAGTTGGGTCCCCACCAAATTCTGGCCGATGACGTGGGGTATCAAATAAAGTTGGAACTCCTTTGTCCGCTAAGAATTGACAGGTCTCATCCGCAACAGTGATGGAAGCAGCATGTAACCCAAGGTGATTTAATCCTGGTCCATCATAATCATTTTCAACCATTTTTGTTTTTGGTAAAAACCATAAACTGTAACCGTTCGCATGTGAAAAGGCTACCATATTTTCATCATCATGAATTAATTTCCAATCCAGAAATGGTAAGAGATCTTTATAGAAGGGAAAATTCTTGGGATCTACGTTGAATTGAATATGACCAAAAGTTGTTTTCATTGAACTCCTCACAAAAATAAATTAAATTGAAAATCTTATCTGTCCTGATGCCCGTGTATCATACCCGGGGAATTGATTAATAAAATCTTTTCCTATAGGGCTATTGACCCATTCAATAAATTCTTTATAAGGTGATTTATTGATGTTGTCATAAGAAAATACCAAATCATATTGTTCGAGAGTTAGAAATTTAAAATCCAGCCCATAAGCAATCGCCACTGATTCCAATCCAATTCCGACGCCGGCACTTCCTTCAGCGATAACCCTTCCAATTTCAGAATGAGTGTTGAGTTCATGCTCATACCCGACAATCTGATCTGGCGCGATTCCATTTTGGGATAACATGGTATCAAACCAGACTCTGGTGCCAGATCCTGCCTGTCGATTAGCAAAACGAATTCTCTTTGAGACAATATCAAAAAAGGAGGTAATTTTTTGTGGGTTCCCTGGAGGTAAAATAAATCCTAATCGACGATGTGCGATGGTAAGCAGTACCATCTTCTCTTCTTTGAATATCTCTTGAACCTGAACAAGGTTGTAAGAATCACTTTGGAAATCCCAGAGGTGGCTACCTGCCAAATCTGACCTTCTTTCTTTCATGGCAATTAGCCCACCCATACTGCCTGTGAAACTCATTTTCAACCCAAATCCAGGGAAAAATTCCGAAAATCTTTTTGACAAGGAATTTATCATCGGATCGTGACTACCGATAAATTGAATTGTTTTGTTAATAGAAGGTGGTGCTGCAATGCTGAAAGATTTCCAGCGATCCATTGCCATATCAATAGAAGTTTGAACTTCTTCCAGGGAATATCCTTTGGTTAAGGCTTCTAATAAAAATTCTTCCGATTTATTAACCAAATTAGCCCATCGTAACACCTTATCAGATTTTTGCTCTTCAGGAGTCAATTTCCCTTTTACCCGAGTTCCTTTTCCAGCCCGGCTCTCTACCAATCCAATTTGAGCAAGTTGGTTGTAGGCTCTTTGAACAGTCCCTTGCGTACACCCCCACTGTCTGCTTAACTCCCTTACGGACGGGAGTTTGTCACCGGGAATGTATGTTCCTTTAATAATTTCTTGCCGAATAGACTCAGCAATTTGATCATAAAGATAAGTTTCTTCCATTTGATTCTCCCATCTAATGGCTTTTATAGAGTAATACTAAGAGTATAAACCAGCATGATTGATTGAAGCTTTAATTATTATAGTAAAAACTCGTATAAAAAATAAGTTAAGAGATATTGACTAAACCTAAATTAATAGATCAATTTTGGAAATTGCTAAAGGATGGTTGACCAGAAATCGTTTTTCCTGGTTATTTATTGTTGACTATTGGTAGGAGACAATTGAGTTAATTTCCCATTGGGGGTGAAGAATACAACAACCAATCCAACGATTGCTGCTCCAAAGGCAATATAAAACATATTCGCCATGGCTCCACTTAAGGCTAGCCGTAATGTTTCACCCATGGCTACTTCGGTTCCTGGTGATTGATTAATGACACTACTTAATGAAACCGATCCAATATCAAATCCGGATTCCACCAATAATTTCGCTAATCGGGAACTCAGAAACACCCCCAAAACACTGACTCCAATCGTACCTCCGATACTTCTACTAAATTGTAAGGTGGATGTGGCGGTCCCTAAAACACCTTTTGAAACCGATGTCTGCACAATGATCATGAAGACTGGAATGGTTAAACCCATTCCTATCCCCATTAAGGACGTGTAAACCATAATGGTTATCAAAGAGGTTGCTTCACCAATGGTCGTCATCAGGAAACTTCCCACTGCTAATAGGAGCATACCAACAATTGCTAATATCCTGAAATTGAAACGTAGAATAAAACGTCCCCCTAAAATGCTGGTTAAAGTCCAGCTTAATGACATGGGAGTGAGTGAAATACCTGCCATGGTTGCCGAGGTACCAATAACTGCCTGAACAAACAGGGGAACATAAGAGAGACTCCCAAACATCGCCCACCCTGCTAATATCCCATGTAAAAATGCCACCACAAATAAACGGTTTTTAAATAGTTTAAGGGGAAGGATTGGATCCAAAGATTGTTTTTCTACAAAAATCAATACAACCAACAATACGATCGAGACTACTATGAACCATAAGTTGGATGGATTTTCCAACCCATTAAACCCCATTAATAACGACAAAACAGCCACGGTGAGAAGAATTGTCCCCGACACATCCAGTTTGAGTTTGTAGCTGGCTTGCCTTTCCTGGTCAACCCAGGCTAACCATACAAACAAAATAGCCAATACCCCGGGAATGAGATTGATATAAAAAACCCAGTGCCAACTTATTTGATCCACCAGGAACCCCCCGATCAACGGCCCAATTATGGAGGATAATCCCCAAACTCCAGAGATTAATCCTTGCATTTTGGCACGTTTTTCAACATCGAAGATTTCCCCGATGACAGTCAACGCCATTGGGATGATCCCACCAGCTCCCAGGCCTTGAATTGCCCGGAAAATGATTAGCGCTTCCATCGAATTCGCCAGACCGCATAGAACTGATCCGACCAGGAACAAAACCATGGAAAAGGTATACACCTTTTTTCTGTCCAGCAAATCCGAAATCTTGCCATATATGGGAACTGTGGTGGTGGACGCGAGCATGTAAATAGAAAAAACCCAACTATAAATCGATAATCCACCTAATTGGGCGACAATTGAAGGCATGGCAGTGGCAACTACCGTTCCTTCCATCGCAGCCAAGAATAGGCTTAATATGACACCGGCTGTAATAATGTAAACTCTTCTTTGTGACAAACTTTTTGCTCCCTGGATTGTTGGATGTTAAAAAATTATTGCTTAATTTGCTTCAGAAAACCAAAAATCAACCAATAAAATAACAAGTCAAAGATAATCATAAGAATATCAAATATCCCGATTGGCGGTTGAATACTAACAACTACATATATATTTCTCTTGGGATCCTTCAAGAAAAACATGCCAGCCAATAAAAAAGCGACAGCAAGCCCAAATTTCATCAATGGAGAAACCCAGAAGCTGTCTGACTGGGAGTTTGTCAGATCATAAACCGAAAACATGTTGCTGATTCCAAATATCACCCATGTGGTTGCTTTAACAATTGATAAAGATTGGATTTTCTTGTCGAGATGTATGAAATTTAGATTAAATGGCATGTCTCATCAACCCTTGGTTTATTTCTGGAAAATCAGCATCTATAGTTGGTGAATCTTGTATTCTTCAGGAACAGGAATGCCGCCATTCCAAACAACATCCCGGAACTCTTCAGGAGACGTGTTCCCTTCGGTATTAATCAATAAAACCTGAGAGTTTTCATTTAACCCCATTCTTTCTTTTAATTCTTTCAAAGGTGAAAACTCCATAATATACATTAAGGTTCCCAATGTCACTGCCCCAGATTCACCGGAAATAATATCAGGATCATCCTTCAAGGGAAATCCGTAAACACGCATCCCTTTGGCAGCCACATAGTCAGGGCTGATCGTGAAGAAATCCGTACAGTCCGACAATACCTTCCAGGCTATTGGATTTGGGTCTCCACAAGCCAAACCAGCCATAATCGTGTCAAGATCCCCCACCACACTATGTGGTTTTCCATCTCCCTTTAGGGCTGAATGATACAAGCAAGCAGCTTTCGTCGGTTCAACGACAACACTGATGGGTTGCTCCTGCCCAAAAAGATTGTGATAAAAGCCTATCGTCGCTGCAGCTAAGGAACCTACACCAGCCTGAACAAATACATGGGTTGGTTTACTTAATCCTTGGCCAGCTAACTGTTCCTGTACTTCATACAACATGGTGGTATACCCTTGCATGACCCAATTGGGTACGGATTCATACCCTTCCCAGGAGGTATCAGACACAACTTCCCAGCCATTTTTACTTGCATCTAAAAACACCTGTCGGACTGCATCATCATAGTTTCCATCAACAACTACCACCTCACCACCATTCTTTTCGATAGCTCTTATTCTTCCTTTTGTGGTGAGTTTGTGAACATAAATTACCGATTTGAATCCAAGTTGAGAAGCAGACCAGGCTATTCCCCGTCCATGGTTTCCATCAGTTGCTGTTGCAAATACCAGGTCCCCAATTTTATCTTTGACTGCTTTACTGGTTAGTTCCTCAAAGGAAATTTCTTCATTCTCCCTACCTAATCTTCTCTTGATTATCTGATAAAGAGCATAAGAACCTCCCAATACTTTGAAGGATCCTTGGTTTAGTCGAGATGATTCATCCTTAACCCAGATCCCACCTATTCCCAACCGATCGGATAAATTTCGTAGGCTCAATAAAGGACTCATCCTGAAAGCAGGGATCTGCCTGTGGAAAGATCGTATTTGTTTCATTTGTCCCGGAGGAATTACTTCAGCCACGGAGGTGATATCAGTTTTTGGTCGATAATTACGATTATCAAACCACTGGACGGGAGTTTCATTTGTCATAATTTGCTCACTTTTAGTTAATTTCAGTAATTATAACCCTTGTCAAATTTTCTTTTCTTTAATCCCCAATAAAACCAAATTAATAAAATACATTATTAACGAATAATACTGTTCAGGATTGAATACGATTTTCTGGAATTATGATGTAGGAGGAACTTTCAATAATGCCCCAACCAAATAGCCAACTAACGCTGACACAGTGCCTATTAATGCAATCTCTATCCCACTTCTGAGGGGTTTTCCAACCGTTATTTTTGCTTTATATGCCCCTACCACAAAAAGCACCAACCCAGCAACAAGAACCGCCACCACCATACTCCAACTAACAGGCAGGAATGTAAACGGAATCAAAGGAATGATTGAACCAACTAATGACGAAATCCCAACCACAATGGCTGATTTCAATGCTGAGCTTCTGTCTGTTGGAGTTAATTTGTGTTCTTCAGCCATCATGACGGCTACCCAGACATCTTCATTGCCTGTGATCGTGTCAACAATCTTTTCTAATAATTCACCATTGAACCCTTTATCCTGGTAAATCTCTTGTATTTCATGTTTTTCCAAATTGGGGACACTCTGGATATGACGGTATTCCCTTTCACGTTCACTTTCATAAAAATCAGCGGTAGCCAGAGTGGATGTATATGCCACTGCACCCATGGAAATGGATTCAGCAAACGTTGCGGCTAATCCAGCCACCATCACCACCCGAACATCACTCGTAGCAGCAGCTACTCCTAAAATAACACCGAGAACATTCACCAAACCGTCTTGTCCCCCCAGGATAATTTCAGATAAATTCCAACCTTTCCGATGTGGGTCCTTTTTACTATGGAGATACTCATCGTCTACCAGGAGGCCATT
>CAYSFA010000017.1:0-29858 GCA_964430025.1 uncultured Anaerolineaceae bacterium
TCATCAAGGAATAATACCTGTGGATCGGTTAGAAAACCACGAATGATGTTCATTTTCTGTCTTAACCCAGTAGAAAGATCTGAGGATTTTGTATTCAAACGATCTGCTATCCCAACAATTTCTGCTAATTGTTTGATCCGTTGATGGGCTATTTTGCTATCAATTCCGTAAAATTGAGCAAACATCCATAAATTTTCTCGAACAGTTAGAAGTCCATAACCAGAAGTCTCACCTCCGGAAACCATATTAATTCTTTTTCGAACCTCAAGTGGATTCTTTTCGACATCAAAACCAGTGACCAATGCATTCCCAGATGTAGGAGAAAGTAAAGTTGTAAGAATTTTTATTAATGTAGTTTTTCCTGCACCATTCGGCCCTAATAGGCCGAATAACTCACCTTTTTTTACTTCCAGATTGATGTTATCGAGAGCAACCAGTTCTTTGGAAGATTCTTTCTTGTTATTGCGAATCTTGTAAATTCTACCGAGACTATTTGTTTTAATTGCGATGGATTCATTCATTGGAACCTGTTATTTTTTCTGTAATGGAGTATGTAAAAGCATCGTGATTATATCCCAATCGGTATCAAATGTGGGTTTAGTAACGTAATCATATACAAAACTCAACTTATTTCTATAAAAAGAATAACGTATCAATTAAGCATTGACCCTTAAATGTTTATCTTGACACATGTCTTGCTTAAGTGTAGAATTTCAAACACCCTGAAAGAGGGCCTGTAGCGCAGTTGGGAGCGCGCTTCAATCGCACTGAAGAGGCCGAGGGTTCGAATCCCTCCAGGTCCACTAAGGTGTAACCTCAAGATTTGATCAGGTTAACAAATTAACAAATATGGGCCCATAGCGCAGTTGGGAGCGCGTCTCAATGGCATTGAGAAGGCCGAGGGTTCGAATCCCTCTGGGTCCACACAATTCACAAACACCAATAATGCTATTATTAACATTGCTGGTGTTTTTGTTTTAATCGAATCTTTCAATTTAAAGAGGTTTACAATGCGTTTTGAAGAATGTAATTGGATGGATATTGAAAATTATTTAAAAAAAGACGACCGGGTGATTTTGGTGATAGGGGCTTGTGAACAACATGCTTACTTAAGTCTACTAACGGATGTGCGAATTCCATTAGCATTAGCAGATGCAGTATCAAAAGATACTGGTATCATCGTAGCACCAGTCGTAAATTTCGGAATTTCACCTTACTTTTTAACCTATCCAGGAACCATTAGCTTAAGAATCACAACCTTGTTGGACCTTGTGGAAGATATAATTTCCAGTCTTTATCTGCAAGGTTTTAGAAAATTCATGATACTCAATGGACACGGGGGAAATGAACCTGTAAAAGGCAGAATAAATGAATTATTAAATGAGTATCCAGACCTTAAAATTGTTTGGTATTCATGGTGGGTTTCTCATAGTGTGGAGAAAATTGCCTTAGAAAATGATTTGAAACCTGCTCATGCAAATTGGCTGGAGGCTTTTCCTTTCACAAAAGTAACTGGGTTACCTCAAAAAAGAAAAACTCCTCCAAAGTACCAGGGATTATTGAGTGCTGAAGAAACAAGATCTTTCTTCGGTGATGGTTCTTTCGGTGGAGAATATGAGACTGATCAAGAAACCATGAATGAAATTTTTTATGCTTGTTACTTAGATATATTAAATTTAATCAAGTTTGGATAAATCACAAATGGAAATTTAGGAAAAGATTTGCATAAATCACTCCTTTCAATCACAAAAAAATACCCTGTTGAATTGTTATTTTCCATATTTTTGCTATCGCTTTCAGCTTTAGGGATGATATTCCAATATAAATTGGTAGCTTTTATCGTTAATGGAATTATTTTTCTCGGGGTGCAAATAAAAGATCACCTAAATGTTATTGTTTTAATTCTTCTAGTTATTATTTTTCGGACAATTCTGAATTTTTCTGGTGAATTGCTGGTTAGAGATATTTCTTCAAAAATAAAGAAAATTGTTCGCATAAATATCATTCAACATTTTTTAGAGACAAAAATATCAAATTACCATTCAGGTCAATTCGTAAGTTTGATTCTCACAAAAGTTGAGGCATTGGAAGATTATTTCAGTAAATTTTTACCTCAAATATTCTTGTCGATCATTATCCCAGTTCTGATTGTTGCATTTGTTTTTCCGATTGACTATTTGACCGCTTTGATTTTTTTCATAACAGCTCCATTGATCCCTTTTTTTATGTTTCTAATTGGAAAATATGGAGAAAAAGCCACGCAAAAACAGTTGAAATCTTTGAGTCAATTGTCCGTATTTTTTCTGGATTCAATACGGGGTTTGAAAACAATTCTTCAATATAACCAAATTGATGATCATCGAAAACGAATTAAATTTGCAAATCAAGATTTCATTAATAAGACAATGTCGGTACTTAGAATAACCTTTTTGTCAGCATTCGTTCTCGAATTAATTAGTACGATTTCCATTGCAATAGTTGCTGTTGAGATCGGGTTGAGATTATTGTATGGGTATATTTCATTTGAACAGGCATTTTTTGTTTTACTGATAGCACCAGATTTTTATCTTCCTCTCCGAAACCTCGGATTGAGATTTCACGCAGCAATGAGTGGGGTAGAAGCTTATCAAGAAATTGTGAACCTCCTCCATGAAGATAAGGGATCCTCTAAAACTGAAGGAAGGTTGTCTCTGAATGAGAGAATTCAAGAAATTGAATGTAGAAATATTTCTTACAAGTACCCGAATTCAGAGAAAACATTAATAAATAACTTTTCCTTTAAATTTAAAACAGGAAATCATTACGCTCTGGTTGGTCAGAATGGATCCGGGAAGACCACCTTATTCTTGTTAATACTGCGTTTTCTATCTCCACAAAATGGTTTGATAAATATAAATGGTATATCCAACACAAATTATGACCCTGATTCACTTTATCGGCATATCGGTTGGTTGCCATCAAGTCCGGCAGTTTTTAAAGGTAGTGTATTAGAAAATATCAAAATCGCTAATTCGCAACTAACTATTGAAAAAGCTAATAATCTTATCGGATCTTTACATATAGAATCCTTTGTTGATTCTCTTCCTAACAGGTTAGACACTAACATTCAAGAATTTGGCACCACCATTAGTAGTGGACAATCCCAAAAAATCGGATTACTTAGGATGTTTTCTAGAGACGCTTCCTTATTGCTTTGTGATGAACCTACAAGCTCGTTGGATGTTGAATCCGTTAATCAATTATTAGATGTTTTTCAAGAATTGAAAAAAAACAAAATTATCATCACCATTACACATGATTTACGGGTTATTGAAAGCGCTGATGAAATTTTGTATTTGGATCCAATAGGGTATGTTATTTCAGGAGAATTTAATGATCTTAAATCCTCCTCTACCTCTTTTAGGTCCTTTATTAAACATTTTTCCGGAGGAACAAGCGAATGCTAAAATTTTTCCTCCAGTATGCAAAAGGAAGTACAGCAAAACTAATCCTATCCATTTCCCTTAGTACGCTAACAATTTTAAGTACCGTTGGTTTAATGGGAGTCTCAGCATATCTGATCATATTAGCTGGATTTCATCCTTCCTTATCTGTTCTTCAGATATCGATTGTTGGTGTGCGGTTTTTTGGGATTTCGAGAAGTGTTTTTCGATATCTCGAGAGATTGGTAAGTCACAATGTGAATTTTGAAATTCTCGGAATAATTCGCATTAATTTATTTGATCACATGTCGGAAAATTTCTCAAAAATAATGGACCGATATAACTTCTCTGAGTTATTTACGATCATAATTCATGATATTGATCAAATTGAGGATCTATTCGTTCGAATAATTTCGCCCTGGTTGGCAGCATTCATTGTCAGTCTCTTAATTGGATTGTTTTTTGGTTTGCATTCTTTAGAGGTAATGTATGTTTATCTTCTGGGATTTTTTATAGTGGCAGTAATTTTGCCAAATTTATCCAGAAAAAATAGCGAGAAAACCAAAAATATACTCAAGGAAGTTGAAGATAATTTTAGTCATTCCATCCTAAATTTTCATCAGTTTTTATCAGAATCTGTTTTTTATAACGCTGAATCCAAACTGAAACTTGATATGAATGAGAAAGCAGAGAAATATTATTCAAAGCAAAGAACAAATTATATTAGTGAAGCTATCTGGAATAACCTAAGTTTTCTAATTATTCAATTAATTTTTCTTTCCTTACTTATTATTAGTTCGATCATGGCAAATGAGGGGAAATTAGAGACCATTATGGTTGGTGTAATCTCCTTAGTTGCTTTATCGAGTTTTGAAATCGTAGCGAATATTCCTGCAAACGCATACCAATATTCAGAATTGAACAATTCAATCAATCAAATTTCCAATATTAAAAATATTAAATCAAGTTATGATGATTCAAACACATTAACTCTAGAAAATATTTTTCCCATAGGATTTACCAATGTTACTTATAGATACCATAAACAAAACACATCATTTGAATTGAGGAATATAAATTTAGAAATTAACAAAGGTGAAAAGATAGCAATAATTGGACCGAATGGGTCTGGTAAATCTACATTAATCGATCTTCTGAGTGGAAACCGTGAGGATTTTTCAGGAAGTATTAAATTTGACAATATTTCTATAGAAAAGATATCAAGAAAAAATCTTCGTGAGAAAATAAATTTACTTTCCTCATCACCATTCTTTTTCAACACTACAATCAGAAAAAATCTTCTCCTAGCTAAGAAGAATGCTGATGACTCAGAACTAATTGATGTTTTAAAGAAGGTGTCCTTATACAATCCTCCGGAGATTGATTTGGAAACCATGTTGGATGAATTGGGTAAGAATTTATCAACAGGCGAGTTACAACGTTTAGGATTTGCCCAATTACTATTAAGGAATGGGGATTTAATAATTTTGGATGAACCCTATTCGAATTTAGATCCGGAAATCATTTTGAATTTTCAAAAAATAATACAAGAATCTTTTAATCAAAAAGCAATGATTCTGATAACCCATGATTATTCAAAATTATGGAACATTGATAAGCGGATTATTATGGATAATGGAAGGATTAAAAATATTATTTCTGGGAATCTTTAGTTTTTGTTGCCTCCAATAAAAATGAATAATTTAACAACCACAAACAAGAAAAAATTACATTATTAATCTATTTGATCAGAATAAAAGAAATGAGTTATAATTTATTCAATAATTTTTTGAAATATAAGTTAGCGGATTATCAAATCTGGTCTTGGTATTGTTCACTCTCCAAAAGAGAGTTAATAAGAAAGTAGCAATCGGTTAAACGATTGAAAAATGATGAAAGGGAATTTTCAGGGTCATACCTTTTTCAATATGAAATTAATTAATCCTGGAAGATTAACTGAATCTTCATGAAATCGAGAAATTTAACTGATTGATATTCAAGGTCATCTGAATCCGCAATGAGATTTGATGGCTAATCAATGCAAAAAATAATAACAGCAATAACGAAGCAAAACAACAACAATCGAGTAAATATATACCTTGATGGTGATTTTGCATTTGGTCTTTTTTCGATTAACGCTGTTCTTTTACATGTTGGCCAATCTCTTTCCGAAGCTAAAGTAGAAGAACTGAAATTTGAAGATGAAATCGAAGCGGCATTTCAAAAGGCTTTAAGGTTCATTGCATACAAACCAAGAACGAAATTTGAAGTATGCAAAAAGTTAACCGAAGCTGGTTTTTCGGAACAGGTAATAGAGATAAATCTTTCAAAATTGGTAGAAAAAGGATATTTGAACGATAAGCAATATGCGGGGAATTGGATAGAAAACAAATCTTTATACAAACCAAGAAGCAAGAAATTAGTTCGATTTGAATTACAACAAAAGAAAATAGATCAAGAAATTATTGAAGAAGTTGTTAACCAGATGGAGCCTGAGGATGAATTAGCTTTACGTGCAGCTCAAAAATTTATCAGGCGGATAGAGAACATGGATGAGATTTCTTTCAAACGCCGGTTCTCAGGATATTTACTAAGACGAGGGTTTTCCTATTCAACCACGAAACCTATTGTTGATGCATATTGGGAAAAGCTGAGTCAAAATACTATTGAAAATTTGAATGGACAAGAGGTGAAATAATGGGGAAACAAGAATTATTAGCGTTATTTTTAATAGGCGGTGATGTAATTATCATTGCCATTCTCATATTCTTTTTGAATCGATATTATTCAAATCGATTACAAAAAGATAGGCAAAACCAGGCTGACTCAATCATATCCAATGCAAAAGAAAATGCGAAAACAATCGAAATCGAAGCCAAAGACAATGCGATAAAAATTCTCAAAGAAGCTGAAGAAGAAATTACCAGACGAAGAAATGAGAATCTAAAAGAAGAAGAACGATTGAACAAAAGAAGAGCTGATCTGGATCATCGAATTGAACGTCTAGAAGTTCGGGAACAGGCAATCAATAAACGACAAAGCTTGATAGATAAACGTTCAAATGAACTTGAAAAAATGTATGCGCAACAACTTGGCGAATTACAAAGGATTGCACAAATGAGCGTAGAAGAAGCTCGAGAAATTCTTTTACAGGAAGCTGAAAAAGAAGGTCGAGCGGATATGGCGCGAATTATTCGACAAGTTGAAGGTGAAGCTCGTGCAGAAGGAGAGAAAAGAGCACGTGAAATTATCGCGGATGCAATTCAAAGAGTTGCTTCAGAACATGTTAATGAAGTCACAACTTCGGTTGTGATTCTTCCAAATGAGGAAATGAAAGGAAGAATCGTAGGTAGAAATGGGCGTAATATTCGGGCTTTCGAACAAGCTGCCGGTGTGGATGTGATCGTCGATGATACCCCAGAAGCAGTTACAATTAGTTGTTTCGATCCGGTTAGAAGAGAAGTTGCAAAACGTGCATTGGACTTCCTTATTTTGGACGGAAGAATTCATCCTGCTCACATTGAAAAAGTACTTGAAGACAAACAAAAAGAGGTTGATAAAACCATTGAAGAAGCAGGAGAACAAGCTGCTTATGACGCCGGTGTCTCAGGTATCAGACCTGAAATTTTAAAAGTTCTTGGAAGATTGAAATATCGAACCTCTTATGGCCAAAATCAGTTAGCTCATGCTGTTGAAGTAGCCAGGTTAGGGTCAGTGATAGCTTCCGAATTAGGGGCTGATATTGAAATCGTAAAAGCAGCAGGTTTATTACATGATTTAGGCAAGGCAATGGACCATAACACCGAAGGAACACACGCTCTAATTGGAGCAGAATTTGCCAGAAGGTATGGAGTAAACCCTCGTATTGTTAATGCAATTGCTTCTCATCATCATGAGATTGATCAAGAATCATTAGAGGCAATCATTGTAGAATCTGCGGATGCTATTTCAGGTGCCAGACCTGGTGCGCGACGAGAAGATTTGGAACAGTACATCAAGAGGTTGCGAGCCCTAGAAGATATAGCAAATTCCTTTAAAGGTGTTAGTCAAAGTTATGCAATTCAGGCAGGTAGAGAAGTAAGAATTATTGTAAGACCTGAAGATATCGATGATCTGGATGCATTAAGAATTGCCAGAGATGTAGCAAAGAAAATTGAAGAAAATATGCAATACCCAGGTCAGATTCGAGTAACCGTCATTCGAGAGACTCGTGCCATAGATTATGCGAAATAATCAATCATAAATTAACTGTATAATTCTGATACTGGAAGCAAATCGGTATCAGAATTTTTTTAAGGATGATTATGAAACAATTGTTGCAAAATATGAAGAACGGTTTAGCAGAGGTTGTTGATGTTCCTGTTCCTTTGGTAAAACCTGGCTTTATTCTTGTTAGAAATCGAGCATCGGTTGTCTCCGCAGGTACTGAACGAATGGTAGTGGAATTTGCTGAAAAAAATTTAATTATGAAAGCGAAATCACGACCAGATTTGGTGAAACAAGTAATTGAAAAAGCCAAAAGAGAAGGAGTAATTCCGACACTGCAATCAGCATTAAATCGACTAGATTCTCCCATGGCTTTGGGCTATTCTTCCGCTGGAGATGTTATCGCTGTTGGTGAGGGAATTGATAATGTAAAAATTGGAGATCGGGTTGCTTGTGCCGGTGGGGGATACGCTTGTCATGCTGAGTACGTATTGATTCCGAAGAATCTTTATTCATCTTTTTCTGAAGATTTATCTTATGAGGAAGCTGCCTTTACTACTTTGGGGGCTATTTCTCTGCATGGTTTTAGGTTAGCTGCTCCTCAAATTGGGGAAAAAGTAGCCATTATTGGATTAGGTTTATTAGGATTAATTCTTGTTGATATTTGTAAAGCAGCTGGTTGTTCAGTTTTTGGAGTTGATCTAGACCCAACAAGAATTCAAATTGCAGAAGAAAAAGGTGTTTCGGCAGTCTTACGAGAACATGCAGTAGCTCAAGGCATGGCTTTTACAAACAATGTGGGTTTCGATGCAGTTTTTATTTGTGCGGATACATCCTCTAATGATCCTGTAGTTTTGGCTGGCGAGCTTTCTAGAGATCGTGGATCTGTTGTCGCCGTTGGTGCTGTTGGATTAGATATTCCACGCAAAATTTATTATGAGAAAGAAATCAACGTAAATATTTCCAGATCTTATGGACCAGGGCGATACGATGTAAATTATGAGGAATCAGGGGGAGATTATCCGATAGGTTATGTACGATGGACAGAAGGAAGGAATCTAAAAGCGATCATAGAGTTGCTTGAAACCAAGAAAATTGATGTCAAATCTCTAATATCTCATCGATTTGACATTTTAGATGGGGTAAAAGCATATGAAACCATCACCGGAAAGAGTGATGGGAATTTCCTTGGCGTTGTGCTGGATTATCCGGTGAGCGATGATCTGAAAGAAAACGAAAGAAAAGTTGTTTTTTCGAAAAAATCAGATAATAACGCCACTTCATCTGTAAGGCTTGGAATATTAGGGGCTGGATTATTTGCGAATGCAGTTTTTTTGCCAATCATTAATAAAAGTGAGAATGTACAAAAATTAGGAATTTGTAGCGCAAAAGGGTTGAACGCACGTCAATTAGGAAAGAAATTTCATTTTAAATTTGCAACAACGGATGAAAAGGAAATATTAAATAATCAGGATATTAATACAGTAGTAGTTTTAACAAGACACAACGAACATACACGCCAGGTAATCCAAAGTTTGAAAGAAAAAAAGCATGTTTATTGTGAGAAACCACTAGCTTTAACTCTCGAAGAATTGGATTTGATTTCAGAAACCTACGCTCAATCAAATGCAAAATTAATGGTTGGATTCAATCGACGTTTTGCTCCACTCCTCCAAAAGGTGAAGGGATATTTAAAGCAGAGTGCTGAACCCAAGCGTATTTATTATCGTGTTAATGCTGGATTTTTACCTCTAAACCATTGGCTTCATAATCCTTCGATTGGAGGAGGAAGAATCATTGGTGAAGGTTGTCATTTTATAGATTTGTGTATTTTCCTTGCCGAAAGTAAACCAACAGCAGTACAAACAATAGGTTTACCAAATCATGGAAAATATAATAATGATAATGTTGTCATTCAAATATTCTTTGAGGATGGTTCGATTGCAACCGTTGATTATTTAGCGAACGGTGATAAAAGTATTGAAAAGGAATACCTTGAAATATTTACCGGTGGGATGGTTGTTCAACTGCATGATTTTCGTCGGTTGGTGATTAGTTCGAATGGAAATAAATCCGAATTCTCAAGTCAATTGAAACAAGACAAAGGTCATCAAAATTCGTGGAGAGCTTTTCTAGATGCAATTCATAATGGGAAAGATAGTCCAATTCCTTTTGAGGAATTATATGTTTCCTCAGTGACAACATTCCAAGCGAATGAATCCTTAATCAGGAACGAAATTATTCATTTCTAAGATATTCTTGAAAATAGTTATTGTCGTATTACAGGTTTTTTAGTGAGATGGAATAACTAGAAAAATTTCACCTAGCCTGTTAAATTTCTTGTTTGAAACTCACATTTTGATCATTCTGTTTCCCTTATAGAACCCAATTTGTTATTAGATTGAATTCTTAATTTTGTGCGATAATTCACATAGATCGCAAATTTTTACTTGGGAGAAAGGTTATGAATGAGACTGTAATTCTTTTATCGAGGTGGCAATTCGCCCTTACAACAATCTATCATTTCTTTTTTGTTCCACTTACGATTGGCCTTTCGTTGCTTGTTGCAATCATGCAGACCATTTACTACAAAACTGGAAATATTCTTTACAAAGATATGACCAAATTTTGGGGAAAATTATTCCTGATTAATTTCGCAATGGGGGTTGTTACCGGAATTGTGATGGAGTTCCAATTTGGAATGAATTGGTCAGAATATTCAAGATTTGTTGGGGATATTTTTGGTGCTCCTTTAGCGATTGAGGCCTTGGTGGCTTTTTTTCTTGAATCAACTTTTATTGGAATTTGGATTTTTGGATGGGAGCGTTTATCAAAAAGAATTCACCTTATTTCCATTTGGCTTGTAGCAATCGGTTCAACGTTATCAGCTTTTTGGATTTTGGTAGCAAATTCCTTCATGCAATCACCGGTCGGATTTGTGATTGAAAATGGCAGAATGGAAATGAATGACTTCGGTGCACTTATAAGCAATCCAAATGTTTGGGTTCAATTTCCACATACAGTGCTGGGTGGTTATGTTACAGGAGCAATGTTTATTTTAGGAATAAGCGCTTACCAAATATTTAAGAAGAAACATCTAGAATTCTTTAATAAATCATTTCAATTGGCTTCACTTTTTGGGGTTATCTCCGTTTTATTGGTGATACTGGTTGGTCATAGTCAGGGTCAACACATGGTAAAAACGCAACCCATGAAAATGGCTGCCGCAGAAGCTCTTTGGGAAACAGAGAATCCTGCATCATTTTCATTATTTTCTTTGGTGGATGAGAAAAATCAGACTGATCGGTTTGCATTGCGTATACCAGCAGTCTTAAGTCTTTTATCATACAATCGATTTGAAGGTGAAGTGCGAGGGATCAGAGATTTGCAAAATGAATATGAAAGTATTTATGGCCCAGGCAATTATGTTCCTCCCATCACTATAAGTTATTGGTCCTTCCGGGCGATGGTTGGGGCAGGATTCCTTATGTTTTTTGTTGCAGCATTTTCTTTGTATCTAAGTTTGAGAGACAAAGTGCAGACTTCAAAAGTGTTGAAATTTCTCCCTTTCATCATTTTGATGCCATATGTTTCGAATTCTTCAGGTTGGATACTCACAGAAGTAGGCAGACAGCCTTGGGTTATTTATGGACATCTAAAAACTGTTGATGCTGTTTCTCCTAATTTAACTCCGAACATGCTCTGGTTATCCTTGATAGGTTTTACATTAATCTATGGGGTTCTGATGGTAGTTGACATTTATCTGTTAAAAAAATATGCAATGAAAATCCCAATTCAATTACCAAAGCAATCCGAAGATGAAAAAACATATTGGGACGAAGTGAGGTAAATTATGAATTACGAGGTTATTTGGTTTTTTCTAATCGCAATTCTTTTTATTGGATATTTTGTTTTGGAAGGATTTGATTTTGGAGTCGGGATATTACTTCCATTTGTAGCAAAGAATGATACTGAACGAAGAATGGTAATTAATACGATTGGACCACATTGGGATGGAAACGAAGTCTGGTTGATTACTGCTGGTGGTGCTATGTTTGCAGCTTTTCCCAATTGGTATGCATCATTGTTTAGTGGATTCTATGTTGCTTTATTCTTGATGTTATTAGGTCTCATCATAAGAGGAGTTGGTTTTGAGTTTAGAAGTAAAATGCCTTCCCCAAAATGGAGAAATTTGTGGGACTGGGCAATATTTGCAGGAAGCCTCATTCCTGCATTTCTTTGGGGTGTTGCATTCTCTAATTTCGTTCGTGGTGTTCCTATCGGTGAAAATTTCATATATGTTGGTGACTTTTGGGACCTGTTGAATTTTTACTCGATCATTGGTGGTTTGGTAACATTGACTGGATTCACTCTTCATGGTGCCATATTTTTATCTATGAAATTAGAGAAACCATTTGCAGACAGAATTAATCAGATTTCCAAGAAAATTTGGATTCCCAATATTATTGTTCTACTCTTTTTCATAATAGAGACTTACTTTTTTACCGATGTCATCAATCAACTAGGCGTTAATCCAGGAGTTGTGCCAATCGGAGCTGTTCTATCATTAGTCTCTGTAGGGTATTTAATTTACATAAAAAAGACTGGGTGGGCATTCCTTCTCAATTGCTTGGCAATAATTTTCTCAGCAGCAACAATCTTTATGATCCTTTTCCCAAGGTTGTTAGTCTCGAGTATTGATCCAGCTTTTAGTTTAACAATTATGAATTCAGCATCTGGTGATTACACATTAAGGATCATGTCAATTATTGCCCTGATATTTGTTCCAATTGTGATTGCTTACCAATCCTGGACATATTACGTTTTCAGAAAACGAGTTGGCTCTGATCCATCATCTTTACATTATTAAGATTTAGGCAAGAAAAATCTAGGTGATATACACGGTATAATTAGTCGAAAACAAAATAAGGACAGACTTATGAAAAAAATTGTAGAAGTTGTGAATGCTCCTAAAGCTATTGGACCTTATTCTGCAGCGATTGAAACTGATAATTTCATTTTTACTTCCGGACAACTAGGGATTGATCCCCACTCAGGTGAGTTGGTATCTGGTGGAATCGAGGAAGAAACTCACCAAGCCCTTCGCAACTTGTCAGAAGTCCTTAAAGACGCAGGGTCTGAATTGAGTCTGGTGGTTAAAACCACAGTTTTTCTGAAAGACATCTCGCAATTTCAATTGATGAATGCTATTTATGCGCAATATTTTAATGAGAAACCGCCTGCCAGATCTGCTTTTCAAGTTGCAGCCTTACCAAAGAATGCGAGTGTTGAAATAGAAGCCGTTGCATTAAAGCAATCTGGGAAATAATTCGATTTCAGAATTATAAAGAATTACCAATGTGGAGAATTAAATACAATCAATGAATTTGGTTTCTGTTATTGTGCCTTGTTATAACGAGGAAAAATCAATCGGGTTTTTATTGAGCGCCATTTATAACCAGTCATATCCAAGAGAAATGACAGAAGTTGTAATTGTGGACGGAAATTCTACAGATAATACCATTGGTGAAATTAGCCATTTCAGGACACGTTATCCAGATCTGAATATTTCCATTATAGATAATCCAAAGCGGAATATCCCCACTGCTGTAAATCTTGGAATTAAAAGTAGCAAAGGTAATATTATCGTTCGAATGGATGCCCATTCTATTCCTGACCCAAATTACATCAAATATTGTGTTGAGAATCTAACCAATGGCACCGCTGCTAATGTCGGTGGACGATGGCAAATTATTGCTGGAGCGAAAACGAATGTTGGAGAAAGTATCTCTTTGGCTGCAGCTCATCCTTTTGGTGTTGGTGATGCAAAATACAGATACAGTGAAAATGCGGAGTTTGTTGATACAGTTCCATTTGGATCATTTTATAAATCCTTAGTAGATGAAATTGGTTTCTATAATGAGGAACTATTAGCAAACGAAGATTATGAGTTTAATGTACGGATTCGAAACGCTGGGAAAAAAATATATTTTGATCCACGAATTCAAACTCAATATATAGCCCGGCCGAATTGGAAAGAATTATCCAAACAATATTGGAGATATGGATATTGGAAATATAAGATGTTAAGAAATTTCCCTGACACTATCAGATGGCGTCAAGCTATTCCACCAATATTTGTTGCTGGTATAATCCTTCTGTTAATTATGAGCATTTTCTTTAATTTGGCTTTCTTTGCGCTTTGCTTTGTGCTTTTGGTATATTTTATATTTTTGATTCTAGGTACAATATTTTCTATCAATCCTAAGAAAAACTTATTCAGCCTACTTGGAGTTCCAGTTTCTATCATGATCATGCATTTTTCGTGGGGTTCTGGATTTATTTACAGCTTAATTTCAGACGCAGGAAAAAAATAAGATGAGTTCTGTTAGTAAATCAAATGTTTTTTGGAAATTGCGACCATCTGAAAGGAAACTGATTTTATTAATAGGCGATTTTCTCATCGCTGTGTTTTCCCTTTTTCTTGCTTTGTATGTGTGGTCGGTTGAACCTGATGAATGGTTAAAATTTTCAATTCAATTTTTATTGGAAAGACCTCCATTCTGGTTTTACCTGCTACCCTTGTTATGGATCTTGTTTTTATCAGGTCTTTATGATGTTCGAAAAGTCCATAAATTATCTGAAACAATTTCAGGTATAGGAATTTCAATTTTACTGAGTGGTTCCATTTACCTTTTAGTTTTTT
Organism: uncultured Anaerolineaceae bacterium; assembly: GCA_964430025.1. Lineage (GTDB taxonomy): Bacteria > Chloroflexota > Anaerolineae > Anaerolineales > Anaerolineaceae > UBA6170. The sequence goes on from CAYSFA010000017.1 coordinate 14,335, forward strand.
TCCTTTCTAAGCCCAACACACTTCCAAGGCTTGGAGTTGCATTATTTTTCGGTTTCGCGACATTGCTGACTCTTTTTTGGCGAATTTTTTATCTGAGGATTTTTACTACATCCAGATTTCAAAGAAGGGTGTTAATTGTTGGTGCGGGGAATTCCGGGAAAGTCTTAGTGGAAGTAATAAACAAGCAAATTCCATCTCCATTTAAATTAATTGGACTTGTGGATGATGATGTTAAAAAAATTGGAAAAAGCATATCTACTTATCCAATTTTTGGTCCAATTAGTGAGTTAAACGAATTAATTTACCTTCACCAAATTTCGGATATTATTTTCTCAATTTCCGGAGAGCTTGATCCAATTGCCATTAACAAACTATTAGAAGCAGAGGAAAGTGAAGTAGTTATTACCTCCATGCCGGTCATGTATGAAGAACTCACAGGTCGTGTCCCTATTTATTTATTAAAACCGGATTGGTTATTGCGAAGTTTTATTGATGATGCCCATGTAAATCGATTTTATGAAATCGGAAAACGAGTTTTGGATATCATTGGGGGATTAATTGGAGTTTTGTTTTTCATTATACTTTTCCCAATCATCGGTTTGGCAATAGCTCTAGATAATCCGGGACCGATTATTTACTCCCAGATTCGGTTAGGAAAAAATGGGAAGCCATATAATATTCTTAAATTTCGAACGATGTTTGTAGATGCTGAAAAAGATGGAAATTTCAAACCTGCTGAAGAAAATGATGAAAGAATCACCACGATTGGCAAGATACTCAGAAAAAGCCATTTGGATGAACTTCCCCAGTTTCTAAACGTTCTCAAAGGAGAAATGAGTCTCGTAGGACCACGCTCAGAAAGACCTATGATTGTTGAGACTTATCAGAAACATATACCTTTCTATCGTGGTAGATTATTAGTAAAACCGGGAATCACCGGATGGGCACAAATAAACTATGGATACGCCTCGACAATCGAGGAAAATGCCATCAAACTGGAATATGACCTGTATTACATTAAACACAGAGATTTAATGATGGACCTTTCTACCATTTTATTGACAGTTAGTTCTGTGATCGGTTTACGAGGGAGATAATTGTGAGAGGTAGACCGAACATTCGCAATAAATATATTCTCATTGGAGATCTTGTTTTCATTCTCATCTCCATTTTAGGGAGTTATGCTTTAAGGTTTGAATTGGGGGATGAATATCTTCAATATATTCCTAGTGCGATTTGGATAGTTGGGACATCAATTATAGTCAAGCCATTAGTTTATTATTTATTTGGCTTATATAGACGTATGTGGATGTATGCCAGTGTGCAAGAACTGAAATTAATAATCGTATCCGTAACTACTGCTTCCATCATAGTCTCCTCAATCGTCATTTCATTACTATCATTTGGAGTTTTTGAAGGATTACCCAGATCCGTTCTGGTTCTGGATTGGATATTGTCATTAGTTTTTGTGGGTGGAATTCGATTCTCCCTCCGGATAATCGGAGATTCCTTAGCAACTGGTTCAGCTCCTTCAAAGACTGGTGAATCCCGTCGGTTAATTATTGTCGGTGCTGGGGATGCTGGTGCTTTGGTCGTTAGAGAAATTCAAAAAAATCCTCAAATGAATCTGTTACCTGTAGGTTTTCTGGATGATAATCCAGCTAAACAAAACCAACAGATTTTTGGTATTCCCGTAGTAGGAACTATTACAGATTTATCTACAACATTGGAAAAATTCTCGGTTGATGAAGTAATTATCGCTATTCCTAGCGCTCCTGGTAGGGTGGTACGATTGGTTGCTGATATTTGTCGATTAAAGAATATACCATTTCGAACAATGCCAGGAATATATGAATTGTTAGGTGGTTCAGTTAACGTCAATCGGTTGAGGGAAGTTGACATTACAGACCTTTTAAGACGCCAACCAACTTACATGAATGAAGAAATGATAGGATCGTCCATCAGTGGAAAAGTAGTTCTGATTACTGGCGCTGGCGGTTCCATTGGGAAGGAATTGTGTCGACAAATATCAAGATGGGGACCTTCAGAGCTCATCATGGTAGGACATGGTGAGAACAGCATATTCGAAAGCTTGTTAGATATGAGGGAAAGCTTTTCGGGTTTATCTATTTTTCCAATTATCGCTGATATGCGCGATAAGAACAGATTACACCAGATCATAATTAAACATAAACCTCAAGTGGTTTTTCATGCTGCTGCCCACAAACATGTACCTATGATGGAATTAAATATTGAAGAAGCAGTGTCTAATAATATTTTGGGAACCAGAAATTTGGTAGAATTATGCCTAGAATTAAATATTGAGAAATTAGTAATGATTTCCACTGATAAAGCAATTCGACCGAAAAACGTGATGGGGGCTTCGAAAAGAATTGCTGAAATGATTGTTCTCAATGCGGCAAGAAAATATAACAAAGAATTTTGTGTGGTCAGATTTGGAAACGTATTAGGTAGCCGAGGAAGTGTGGTACCGTTGTTTAAACGACAAATTGCTCGTGGAGGGCCGATAACCATTACTCATCCTGATATGAAACGTTATTTCATGACCATCCCTGAAGCTGTCTACCTTGTATTACAATCAGCTGGAATGGCGAGTGGCGGAGAAACATTTGTCTTAAATATGGGTGATCAAATTCGCATAGTCGATCTTGCGGAAGATCTCATTCGGCTGTCAGGTTTAGAACCAGGCAGGGATATCGAAATTGTGTTTACAGGTTCCAGACCTGGAGAGAAGTTAGAAGAAGATTTATGGGACGAAGGATTAACTTTCCTGAGAACCAATCATCCAGACATTTATCATCTTTCAAATAATGAAGATATGGATTCTGAAGATTTAGAAGAGATAGTTAACCGGTTAATTGAATTAGCGAGAAATGGAAAAATCTCAGACATTATCAATATTTTTGACCAAAGAATTCCTGGAGCCCAGGTGCGTAAAACTCCGCCTGCTGATCTAAATACGATAAATTAATATGAATTTTCTATCTCAAAAAGAATGGCTCGAATTATTCTCAAAACTAAAAAATCCCCATATTCTTCAAACATATGAGTGGGGTGAATTAAAGTCAAAATTTGGATGGAAACCATTTAGGTTCCAATTTCTGGGACAACCTTTACAAATCTTAATGAGGAAACTACCAGGAAATTTCTCAATTGGATATTTACCAAAAGTAAATATCGATTTAGAAAACAATTTATTTTGGGAACAAATCGATCAATTTTGTAAATCAAGAAAAGCGATATTCCTCAAAATTGAACCAGATGATATTGTTAAAACGAGTGATAAATCAGTCAGGTTAAGCAGTTTGACAGAAAGTAAATCGGTTCAACCATCCAGAACTATCATTATTGATTTACAAGGGAATGAAGAGGATTGGTTACTTCGGATGAAACCAAAAACTCGTTACAATATCAGGTTAGCAATAAAAAAAGATGTAAAGATTGAATATTGTGATGATATTGATACTTTTTTCAAGTTAATGCTAGAAACCAGTGATCGAGATAAATTTGGAGTCCATAGCAAAGCATATTATGAAAATGCTTATAAATTATTCAAAAAGAATAATAATGTTGCACTGCTTATTGCATATTATCAAGATCAACCGCTTGCAGGCTTAATGGTTTTTCGTTCAGGCGACCGATCCTGGTATTTTTATGGAGCCTCAAATAACAAAGAAAGAAACCGCATGCCAACGTATTTGCTTCAATTTGAAGCGATGAAATGGGCTAAAGATCAAGGATGTATTTCTTACGATCTTTGGGGAATTCCGGACGAAGATGAAGAAATTTTAGAATCGGAATTTGATAAACGGTCGGATGGTCTATGGGGTGTTTATCGTTTTAAAAGAGGTTTTGGTGGTGAGATTGTTAAATCAGCTCCTGCGTTAGATCGGGTATATCATCCACTCCTTTACAAAGCAATTGGTTTTTATCAAAAAATTCGTGGAAATATGTTGTAACTAAAAACTTGACACAAGAACAGAAGAAAATGAAGACTCAAATTAGGTATGAGATTGTGAATGAGAGAACCTGGGAGGATGTAATCCAATCTCTTCCCAACCCACATTTTTTACAATCAACATTATGGGCAAGAATCAAAATCGACAATGGATGGACTCCATTCAATTTAATTTGGAAAGATGGCAAGAAGATAATTGCTGGTGCAATGGTTTTGGAAAGAAATGTGAAAATTCTTCGTTTATTTTCCACGAGAATCCTATATTGTCCAAAAGGACCATTGCTCGATTGGAATCAACCTGAATTGGCGAATTTTGTTCTTAGGGATTTAGAAAATTTTGCTAAGAGACGGAAATCGATTTTTCTTAAAATTGATCCTGATTTGTTTGTTGAGGGAAATGAAATCACTCAAATCAACCCAATGGTTTTACCTTTTTCTGCTGGTGTAGAAAATAACCTGAAAAACCGTGGTTGGTTGGAATCAAAAGAACAAGTACAATTCCGAAATTCCATTTATTTGTCATTAAATGATAAAGAAGAAGATTTATTGAGTTCCATGAAACAGAAAACTCGATACAATATTCGACTAAGTGAAAGAAAAGGTGTGACTATTCGGAGTGGAACCGACGCTGATTTTGAAAAATTGTATGATTTATATGCACAAACCGCATTGAGAGATAATTTTATTATTCGTTCCCAAGACTATTATTTGAAGGTTTGGAAGCTTTTCTATGATCAAAATATTTGTGAACCACTGATAGCAGAATTTGAAGGGCAAATCCTTGCAGCGATAATTGTTTACCATTATTTCAATAAGAGTTACTACGTTTATGGCATGTCATCGGATCAAAATAGAAATTTAATGGCTACTTATTTATTGCAATGGAAAGCCATACAAAGTGCCAAACAGAAAAATGTAAAGATTTATGATTTTTGGGGAGCTCCTGACGAATTTGACGAAAGTGACAGAATGTGGGGAGTTTACAAGTTCAAATTGGGGTTCGGTGGAATTCCTGTCAAAACGATTGGAGCTTGGGATTTTCCAGTTTATCCGAGTGCGTACAAATTCTATCAAATAGTTTTGCCAAAAATTCTGGACATCATGCGGAAAATTGGGTTCCGAAGATTAAGAACACGAGTGGAGTAGATAGTTATGGCCTCCATGCAGGACTAAACTCAAAACTTGGATCAAATGTTAATTGAGTAAGGTTCGCGCCATTTACAGTAGCTAAATAAATATTGTGATCAACTCCATCCGGCCAACTCTCAAACAAAAACCATTGACCATCTGATGAGATTACTGCGTCTACAGATGGGGAAAAGGAAGTTTGTCCACTCGGCGGTATTCTAAATTCGGCATTATCTCCAATTTCATCCACTTTCTTCCCTACAAAATAAGGCAAACTACCACGGGTAGTATTTTGGTTGGTAAAGAAGAGATAATCATCATTGGTTGACCAGTCCGGATAAAAAAGATTACTGTTTCCTCTTGTTGCAAATTTAATGGATTCCTCTGAATCTAAATCTACAATCCAGATTTCATTGTTTGCTATTTTTTTACTAAAGGCAATTCTATTACCATCCGAAGACCATGAGGGGTGGCGATCACGCCATCGTGTGTCTGTAATTTCTTCTATCGATTTGTTTTGTAAATCAAAAACATAGATATGAATCATCCTTTCTTTTGTTGTTGGGTGATTTCCAGGCCGATAGGAAGAAAACGCGATTTTAGTACCATCTGGAGACCAAACAGGGTCAAAATCTCCTGCTGGATCGATTGGAATTTCAAGTGCTTTTATTTCATTATTCAAGGCTGTATCCAGGATAAACAACCTTGCTCCTTCGTAATCATCCCTTTTTGAGATACATGGAGAAATAAATACAACTTTCTCACCATTAGGTGACCAATCCGGTTGGCAAGCTCCATCAGATAATTGAGTGAGTTGAACCTTATCGAGTGAATCTAAGTTCAATAACCATAATTGCATGACATCATCATTGAAATTTGATGAAAAAATGATTTCTCCAGTTCCACCTCCAACAACGTAAGGTTGATTGTTTTCAGATTCAGATGTGGGTTGTGGAGAAACTGGAGTTTCTATATCAGAAATATTATCAATAACCAAATTATTTGTTGGTACTGTTATTTCTATTTCTTGTGTTGGGCTGACTACATTGATTCTTTCTGATTTATTTGGAAAAAACAATCCATAAATTTCTTCCTGTTTCCAAAGGATTAGGCTAAATGAAATTAGAAGAAGGAGAGAAATAGGAATAATATACTTGCTCTTCTTTTGATTGGAGATAGGATAATCGACATTGTTTTCGAGAACTTTGAAGATTGGTTGGGACATACCAGTTTTGATGGAAGTGTTAATTTTTTGGTTAGGTGGAGGTGTGATCAAACCGATATTCTTTGGACTAATTAAGAATTCCCCGGCTTCAATCAATGCTAAATAAAAATCCTCTGCATTCGAGAATCTCTTTTCTGGTTCAACGTCCATCGCTTTTAGAATTGCTTTTTCTAATTTTGGAGAAATGCCAGCTCGTAATTTTCGTATAGGTGTTAATTTTTCTTTCCCAGTAAGACGATTTATGCTTTCTTCGGGAATCATTCCTGTTAAAGCTGCATATAACGTAGCTCCCAATGAATAAAAATCTGACCGTTCGTCGGTAGTCCCTCGACCATATTGTTCAGGAGGGGAATACCCTGGGGTCATTGCTTTTGCACCGGTAGCTGTATGCTGATCAACGTCGATGTGTTTTGCTAAACCAAAATCAACCAGAATAATATTTCCTTCAGGTGTAATCCGAATATTTCCTGGTTTGATATCTCGATGAATTACTTTCGGCTCCAAGGTGTGAAGATACATCAAAGCATCGCAGATCAACAACCCAATCACGATCACTTCTTTTTCAGGTAATTGCTCAACTCTTTCGATTCTCTCTCGCAAATCTTCACCGTCAATATAATCCATTACTAAGTATTGCCCTTGACCAGGAATATAGAAATAATCACTTACCCGAGGGAGGTTGGGATGCCTCAATGTTGCCAAAATAGTGGCTTCTTTTTTAAATTGGGTTGAATAGTTCTCAGATAAAACTAAATTTTCTTTGATAGCGACAGGAATTTGAACATTCTCGTCGAATGCCATATATACGGAACTCATGCCGCCATGGCCTAAGATTTTTTGAACTCTATATCTTTCCTGAAGGGTGTCGTTATTTCTTAAAGGCATTACATAAACCTTAAATCTAAGATAGTAATAATTATATTGGCTTTTGCTATATTTAAACCCATCAAGGTATAATAATTTTCAATACCAGGTGATGAATGTTTAATTTAGACATTAAAACAGCTGTACAGACTGCTTTCTTTTTGGCAATTGTTGGCGTAATAGCAAGTGTTTGGTTAATGGTTAAGAATTACCGAATTGCCAAGAAAATGCCTTTTTTTCAACGAAGAATTAAAATGCAGTGGAAAGCAATCAGATTTCTTTTTGTTGGTATGATTTTTGGGGGGTCTGCATTTTTCTTTAATCGATATGCTGAACCGGCAGTATATTTAATTTTTCCCCCATCTCCTACAATAACTTTAACCCCTACTATTACTTTAACACCTACCATCACATTGTCACCAACAATCACGTTAACTCCATCAGTCACTTTTACGCCTGCGATCAGTCCCACACCAAAAATTCCCGACGAAATTCTGGAACAATTTGAGACGACAGTTGTTCCCAACCCTGATGCTTTATTTAGTCCAATTGCTTTTTCAAAGGAAATCGATGAAAATATACAACCAATTAATCCCTCTGAAGAATTCGACCACCCAATTTCTATCATTTACGCAACTTATAGCTATGTAAATATGATTCCAGGGGGTCAATGGACTGCTATTTGGTACCGCCTAAGTGATATGACAATTCTCTGTTACGAGACTGCCCCATGGAATGGTGGAACTGGTGGGTATGGTTATTCAGAATGTTCGAAAGATGCAGCTGATTGGACACCTGGATTTTATGAAATTCAATTATTTGTTGGAGACACCTGGACTGTTTCCGGTCGGTTTGCAGTTGTTGGAAATCCACCCACGAGGACGCCAACAATCACCGCTACTTCAACAGTTACCAGGACATTTACTCCTACCCCGTCCAGAACAGCATTACCAACAAGTACTCCGAGTATTACACGTACACCATCAAACACACCCACTCCATCGAGAACCCCGACGATAACTATGACGCCTACCAGAACTTATACTGCAACGGCTACCCGTACACCGAGGGCAACGGATACAAGATGGCCTTCACAAACTCCATCTAGAACACCAACACCTTAGCCAATTTTCAATTAATTAATATATTAGATTTAAAACTAATCATTAATCAATCAAATTCACTTCAGATTCTTTACCCTCTTCTTCGATTTCACCTTCATCACCCAGAAAAACGACTTGGCCACTCAGCTGGTTTTTCTTGTATTTCTTTATGATTGATAACGCTCGCTCAATTTGAAGGGGAACTCTACCTTTGTTTTTGATGAAAAGCTCCTTTGCGCTAATTAATTTGCTTGCATATTCATTGATCAATCCATTGATTATTTCATCCACACTTAATCCGTTTTCCTTTTTCTGAATAAATGAAATGATCGGCAAAGATTGTAAATTTCTTTCAAAATTCTGATTTCGAGAAATATTAAAAATATTGTCCAAAACTTTAGGATTTAATTTTGCTGTGTTTTCACTGGAAATTTGCCAGGCTTTTAAATGTTGTTCCGGAATGATCTGTGATGATGAATGCCATGTTCCAACGTTGATCCATTCCAACCTCATACCATATTTATTTATTTTGCTTTGGAAGGAATTGGCAATATTTTCATAGAATAAGTTGGATATTGCCTTCCTAGGAATGAATTCGGGAATTAATTTATTTTTTTCTAAATAGATGATTGGAAATCGTTTTTGGTTGTTATGCCTACTTTTGAAATAAAGCGGTTTGTAATTTGGTGCATTAGTCTTATTGATTCTAATTAAATTACGATTGATTTTGTATCTTCTTGTATGAGACCAATTTCTGCGAATGTTTTTGTAAATTTTAACTTGATGAATGATTTGTTGATTTACTTCTGGAGCACCAACAGATGAAAGTAACTCACTTAATAAATGATGGTTGATAAATTCAGTTAGCTCGGTTCTCACTAAATTTATTAAGGAAGTTGACCATGGGCCAGAGTCCTGGTTAAATACCAACCAGTAAATTGCATCCTCTCGGAAGGTGTAAGGATTATCGCGATTATGGTTCCTCGCATTTCTGAGAACACTAAAAATGATCCTGATATCTTTGATTTCGATTGGAATACCATCCAATGTCCTTGTAGATATATCCAATGTCGCAGTTTGATCTCTTAAATCGATTATTTTGCGAATTCTTTCAAAACTATCCAGTTCAACCAATTTGTTTACGGTGGGGCCTTCAACTCTTGGTTTTCCATTAATTTTTTCAAAGACAACAGCATTCTCAAGGTTGATCAAGACTTTGCCAGGGCCGCCAATCTTTGTGATGGGTGATTTCTGGTCCTCCAACCTTACTTGAGCATCTTCAATTTGAATCTGATTGAAACCAGGAAATGAAAAAGCGGATTGCTTTAAGTATTCTTCCGATATAGATAAGTCCTTAAGGTCAAAAATATCAGCCAAATAAGTTGCTGTGATCCTTAATGCTACTTTGTATCCGACATAGAAAGATAACATTACCAGCACAACATCTAATGCAAAAAACAGTTCAATCAGGTTTTTAATTGTTCCCATTATTGGGTAAGGAACAGAGTACAAAAAATCTAACCATTGATAATCAACCTCTCCAGGCTCATTCAAGGTAAAAGCACAAATAATCCATGCAAAAAGGAATAGTACCTGTACGAACAACATACGAAATACACCTAATTTTGGATTAGGTGAAAAAATTAAATTAAAGAATGGATCAAGGTAGGAAATAAATGTCGACGGAGTCTCTTGAGAATCAGTCTGAACCAATGTTTCGTAACTCAAAGTTCACCTTCCTGAGAACGAATCCACTCTAAGATATCAGAAAGGTCTTTGTACTCATTAATCAAATTCGAAGATAAATCTGGGTTTTGATTAATAGTTTCCATATTTCCTTTAATTAAAGAAATAAGAATTTCTTTTCCAGAAATACTTTCAGTGGATAATTTTGCACCCAGATGTTTTGTGGAACCATATGCAAAATCCATCAAAGCTTGATTTTGACCACCAATAGCCTGGATTGAATGTTGTTGTTCCACCAATTTTCTATCTTTATTGGCTACATCTAGCCAGGATGTCTTCCATCTGTTAATTAAAGCTTCCTCAATTTCACTTGGGAATCGAACATTGGTTACGAAAATCTCAATAAACTTGATTCCTCGATTTTTAAGAATTTCAAATTCTTTACTTTGGAGGGTCTCTGACGTTTTGTTCCCATAATTATCATAATTTTGATAATAAGATTGTGTCAGTCTTGAATTTATTTGGTCGATAATTATTGAAATTGGGGAAATTTCTGACCTTGATAATGGAAACAACTCGTTTAAGGTGTACTTGGAAACATATTCTCTAAATATGTCCATAACAAGATTATTAGGCAATTTATCCCACCGATAGACTTTTTCCGGATTATCATTGGGTTTTTCTGAGCTTATACTTTGTCCAATTATTGCTCTTTCAACAGAGAAAGGATTGAAACCATAAGAAGTGTATCCTTCACCAGGATTGGAATCGAGTTTGAAAGTGATTTTTATATTTATACAAATCGGAATTCCATCCCGTGTAATCGCCATTGACTCATCCCGTCGGGCTATCCTGGCTTCGTATGCTGCCTTGGATTCATTCTTTTGTTGTGGTGAAAAAGGATCCTCGCCGGTTCTAGGGCCAAGTATATTCGATTGAATATGTAGATCTACTACTCCTGCAATACTGTCATCTCTGTCGATAAAAGCAATTCCTGGACCGATAGATCCTTTGTATTTAACTGGAGTACGAACCACAGCAGCACTAGCGGTGTCTAAAATCACCACACCTGGTCCTTTTCTTAGTCGGTCAATTTTCCTTTCTCGTATTTCTCCATTTTCAATAAAAATGGCAGGGCCATGATCATTTAAAAGATAAGAAAATAATCTTTTAACCACTTTAATTCTTTCTTCTGTGTTGAGAATTGGTAAAGAAAATTGACTAAAGAAAAATAAAAATCCAATTAAAGAAATCGCAAAAATAGAAAACAAGAAAAACAAAAAAGATAAATCAAATTGTGATTTACCCCAAATGAAAAATACTACAAGAATAATTCCAAAATAAAACAAAATTGGAAACACAATTTTTTTGAAATGGTTATTTTTTGAAATCTGTTTATTTTGAGTTGTCATTTTTTTATTCTATACCATTTTTCAAATAAATTCTAAAACAACCTGTAAAAGTTGTTTTATAGTAAGATTTAATAGAACTTAATAATCTTGATGGTTTGGGAGAGGTATGTTAAGGGCATTTTTTATTTTTCTATCAAAAGCAAAATGGGCACAGAATTTGGTGATGAACTGGCGTTTTGCCTGGAAAGTAGCCTCCCGTTTCATTGCTGGTACTTCGATCAATGAAGCTATTCAAGTTGTCAAAAATTTGAATGAGCAAGGGTTTCATGTGACTTTGGATCATTTAGGAGAAAATACATCCTCATTTGAAGATGCTGGAAATTCAACGAATGAAGTCATTCAATTATTAGAAGAAATTTATAAAAATTCTGTAAGTGCAAATGTTTCAATTAAACTTTCGCAAATTGGGTTGGGAATTGATAAACAATTATGTAAAGACAACTTGTTAACCATTCTTGATAAAGCGAAGGAATTAAAAAACTTCATTCGAATAGATATGGAGGATAGTTCAATAACATCTGATTCTCTCGATATTGTGAAATCTGCTTATAAATATTACTCTGGAGTTGGAACAGTTATCCAAAGTTACCTTTATCGGAGTGAAGATGATGTCAGAACACTCATTAACGATTGTATAACTATTCGAATGGTAAAAGGCGCATATAAAGAACCCGCAAGTGTTGCTTTTCCAAAAAAGAAAGACGTAGATGACAATTTTGATCATCTGGTAAAAATATGTTTTGAAGAAATCAATAGCTGTGAATCCAAAAAAATTAGTGACGGTGAAAAGTTTCCCCCTCTGATTGCTGTTGCCTCTCATGATCAGAAAAGACTCGAAAATGCTTTAAATTTGGCGAAGTCGTTGAATATTTCGAAAGAACATTTTGAATTTCAAATGTTATATGGTATTCGTCGAGATTTGCAAATTGAGTACAAGAAATTAGGGTATCATGTAAGGGTTTATGTACCTTATGGCACACACTGGTACCCTTATTTTATGAGGAGGTTGGCTGAACGGCCAGCGAATGTCTGGTTCTTTTTGTCAAATGTATTTAAATAATAATTTTAGGTTCTATTGGTGTTTAATCACCAAATGAATGAAAACATTATAATTCTAGTCAAAGAAATGGTTTATGGTTAGAAATTCAGAGTTTTGGGAAGAAATAAAAGATAATTTTCACTTTGAAATTCTGGTAATTATTACTGTTTGTTATGCTGTCGGTGCTGGTCTTGTCTCCTACTTAGGTAAGGAAATTCAACCGGTCGTTTTTTGGTTAGGATTATTAGTTTCAATTTTTTTCTTTATCTGTTCTGAATTGATTAATCGTTACTTTATCTTCTCTTCAAAGTTAATAACCAATAAGAATCTAGAACATATGCGAAAAAAGAATAATTTATTCGCATTATTTGTCATTTTTCTCACAGCGCTAACAATCTTTACTTTTATTATTTATCAAAACGTTGATTCTAAATTTTTGTTCTTGATTTTTTGGTCAGCCCAATTGGTTTTCCTGTTTTTGTATGCTGTCCCTCCATTTACGATGAGTGAAAGGGGATTTGGTGATTTCCTAATTGCTCTTTTAGTAGTTTCAATAATACCGATGTTTTCTTTAGTTTTACAAATTAGTGAGATCCATACTACTTTGTTTCAAGTAACTTTTCCGTCGATTTTTCTTTTAATGTCTTATTTCTTAGCCAAAAATCTATCAGGATATGCTAATGATCTCAAAATCCAAAAGAATACCCTTATGACAACCTTGGGCTGGAAGACTGGTATGCGTCTTCATAATTTATTTATTCTGTTTACTTTTATTTTGTATGGAATAGCTGCAATTTTTGGATTACCTACTCCGTTGATCATTCCAGTAGTTTTTTCATTTCCTATTGCGTGTATCCAATTCTGGGAAATGTGGCGAATTGGGGAAGGTTATAAACCCAGATGGAAATTGTTAAGAGTTTCCTCTATAAGTTCGATAAGCATATTAGCTTATTTTTTATTATTTAATTTATGGTTGAGGTAAAAATGCCTGAATTTTTAGAATTATTACCACCAAAGGATGCACTAAAAATTTTCAAAGATAATTTATCAGGTTTTAAATTAGAAACAGAAATAATTAACACTATTAATTCGCAAAATAGGGTGGTTGCCCGAGATATACACTCAGAGGAGGATGTACCTTCTTTTACTCGAAGCACAGTTGACGGATTTGCAATAAAAAGTAAAGATTCGTTTGGCTCCTCGGATGTTCTCCCTTCATTCTTCCAGGTTATCGGGGAAATCAGGATGGGGCAGGCTGCTTCATACGAAATCAGTCAAGGACAAGCATGCTTAATTCATACTGGAGGAATGTTACCTGTTGGGTCAGATGCTGTGGTAATGGTTGAAAACACACAATATTCCTCCCCAAATGAAATTGAAGTGTATAGGTCGGTACCACCTGGTGAAAATATTATTCTAAAAGGTGAGGATGTAAAAATTGGTCAGCTTGTATTAACAACAGGGACACAAATTCGTTCAGCAGAAATTGGTGGCTTAATGGCATTAGGAATCACCAGGGTGGAAGTATACAAAATCCCTTCTGTTGGCATCATATCAACAGGTGATGAGGTCGTTCCTCCAAACCTAAAACCTCTGTTAGGCCAGATTAGAGACATTAATTCCTACATATTAAGAACAATTATTGAAAAATTTGGAGGAAATGTAAAAAATTATCCAATCGTGAAGGATAATAAAGACGACTTGGTCAAATCTTTATCCCAGGCATACTCCGAAAATGATTTAGTTTTTGTAACAGCTGGTTCATCCGCAAGTGTTCGTGACCTAACTGCGGAAGCGATTAACGAGCTAGGGACTCCTGGTGTTTTGGTTCATGGAATCAATATAAAACCAGGGAAACCAACCATTCTGGGGGTGGTGAACAATAAACCAATCATTGGATTGCCTGGAAATCCGGTCAGTGCATTCGTAATTGCTCATATGATATTAGACAATATTATGCCTTTTATCAAGGGTGAAAAGGAAATAAGACAAAAGCCTACAATCAAGGCATTGTTAACGATTAATATTGCTTCTCTCGCTGGGCGAGAGGATTGGATCCCCGTTAAGTTGATTGGAAAGAACGAAGATGGGAAAATAATGTTTGAACCAATTTTTTATAAATCGAATTTGATTTTCACGTTATTTTCAGCATATGGTTTTGCAAGAATAGCCCCTGATATCACAGGATTAGATGCATATTCTGAAGTAGATGTAATTAAGATTTGAGGATTTTAGATGAGTGTTTATTTACATGATATTCCGTTGGATGATGCGAAAAAAAGATTTTATGAAGCACTAGACAAATACCAATTACGTGGCCCATTAAAATCTGAAAAATTCTCCCTGAATGAAAATTTAGTCGGTAGAATTTTGCAAGAACCTGTTTGGGCAAAAATTTCGTCACCTCATTATCATGCTTCAGCTATGGATGGATTTGCATTAAAAGCTGATGAAATTTCAACTGCCATGCCCACCAATCCAGTTAATATAAGGATTAATGAACAGGCAGTCTATGTTGACACTGGCGATCCGATTCCTGATTGGGCAAATTGTGTCATACCAATAGAGAACACCGAAGCGCTTAATGAAGATCAGAAAATTTCCGAAAATAAAAGAAATCCTTACTATATTCGTGTAAGATCTTCATTACCACCTTGGACAAATATTCGTCCGATGGGTGAAGATATTGTCGCAACGGAGTTAGTTCTACCAGCATACCGAAAATTAATTCCTGTAGATTTAGGAGCAATTGCTGCCTGTGGTCATACAATTGTTGAAGTGATTAAGAAGCCGGTAGTCAGTATCTTGCCTACAGGTACTGAATTGGTGAATATTGGAGATCCAGTAAAAAAAGGCGATATTATTGAATACAACTCATTGGTATTAGGGGCGCAAATAGTTGAATGGGGGGGAGAAGTAAAACGATTTCCAATTACAAAAGACGATTTTGAGGAAATTTGTGACCAAGTTCTTAATGCAGCAGAAACATCAGATCTGATTCTCATCAATGCAGGTTCATCAGCTGGTTCTGAGGATTACACATCCAAAGTTGTTGAAGAATTGGGTGAGGTTTATGTCCATGGGATAG
>CAYSFA010000018.1:0-29177 GCA_964430025.1 uncultured Anaerolineaceae bacterium
TAGGTGTTTTCCTGGCTTTGGATCTGGTATTGTTTTATATTTTCTGGGAATTCACTCTGATCCCTATGTACTTCCTGATTGGTGTTTGGGGTGGAAAGAACCGTATTTATGCGGCGGTGAAGTTTTTCCTCTTCACCATGGCAGGCTCGGTACTGATGTTGCTGGCGATCCTTTATTTGGGGCTGCAAGGTGGCAGTTTCTCCCAACCTGATCTGGTTGCCAATCGCAGCTTATTTGCAGGAGCGCAATTGCTGCTCTTCCTGGCTTTTGGTATCGCCTTTGCCATCAAAGTGCCGGTTTTTCCCTTACATACCTGGTTGCCGGATGCGCACGTAGAGGCACCAACGGCAGGATCAGTGATTCTGGCAGGTGTGTTACTTAAGATGGGTGCTTATGGCTTCTTACGCTTCAACCTGCCGCTATTCCCTGAAGCGAGTGTACAAGCCGCCCCGGTGATTGCCATCCTGGCGATCATTGGCATCCTATATGGAGGCGCGGTGGCTTATGCGCAGAAAGATATTAAAAAACTGGTCGCTTACTCTTCCGTAGCGCACCTTGGGTTCGTCATGCTGGGGATATTTGCCCTCAACCCGCAAGGCGTATCTGGTGGTGTGTTGCAAATGGTTAATCACGGCTTGAGCACTGGTGCACTCTTCCTCCTGGTTGGGATGATATACGAACGCCTGCACACTCGTGAAATGAATGCCTATGGTGGCTTGTGGAAAGTGATGCCCATTTATGCTGGGATCTCCCTGGTGGTGGTGTTATCCTCGGTAGGATTGCCCGGATTAAATGGCTTTGTCGGTGAGTTTACCATCTTGCTAGGAGCATTTGGGTCTACGGTACTTGCCAGCCCCTGGTTTGCCGGAATTGCCACCTTAGGGGTAATCCTGGCAGCGGTTTACCTACTTAAGATGTTTGAAAAGACATTCCTGGGAGCAATCACCCATGAGGAAAACAAATCCCTCAAAGATTTGAACCTGCGTGAAATTATCACTATGGTTCCTCTGCTGATAATGATCTTCTGGTTGGGTATTTACCCACAACCGTTCTTAAACCTGATCAACCCCGCGGTTGAACAATTGGTACAAATCGTTCAATCCGCTGCGGTAGTACTGCATTAAGGGAGCTTGCTTATGACCAATATGATTGATATTTACGCAATACTGCCGGTGATCATCGTGGTGGGCTGGGCTTTGCTCCTTCTGGTGGCTGATCTGTGGATTCCGAAAGATCGCAAAGGCATCACTGCCTTGCTGGCTGTGGTAGGAATGGCGATTGCCCTGGGATTTGTGCTGGCTGCCAGTGGCAGTACCATTTTAGGGTGGAACCAAATGGTGGTGCTGGATGGTTTTTCCAGCTTCCTGCAGGTGCTCTTCCTGGTGAGTGGTATGGCTGCTGTTGCCTTGGCATATGACTATATCCAGCGTATGCAGATCAACCATGGCGAGTTCTATGTGTTGATGATGTTCAGTTTAGCTGGCATGATGCTGATGGCACAGGCCTATAACTTGCTGATGGTATTTGTGGCTTTGGAATTATTATCTATTCCGTTATATGTGCTGGCTGGCTTCGCCCGTACCAAACAAGAAAGTGAAGAAGCCGCCTTAAAATACTTCCTGTTAGGCGCATTTGCCTCAGGTTTTGTTCTGTACGGTACCGCTTTGGTATTTGGAGCTACCGGGCAGCTTGACTTTGTGGGGATTGCCGCTGTGATAAACGCTGGTAGTGCCAATTCTGTTCTGTTCCTGATTGGTGCGGCCCTTTTGTTGGTGGGATTTGGCTTCAAGATCGCTGCCGTGCCCTTCCAGATGTGGACACCGGATGTTTATCAGGGAGCTCCCACCCCAATTACCGCCTTCATGTCGGTAGCAGTAAAAGCTGCTGGGTTTGCCGCATTAATGAGGGTCTTCCTGGTGCTCTTCCCTGGGCTGGCTGAACAAATGACCCCCATATTGTGGGCATTGGCAGCCCTCACCATGATCGTTGGAAATGTGGTGGCACTGGTACAGAATAATATCAAAAGAATGCTAGCGTACTCGGCTATTGCGCATGCCGGATACCTGCTGATGGCCTTCGTTGCTTTTGGCAATGGCGAAGTTCTTCGCAATTCGGTCGCTTCCATGTTGTTTTACCTGGTTGCTTATGGCTTCACCAGTCTGGGTGCCTGGGGGTTGGTGGTGCTGATTGAAAAAGAGTATGGTAAAGGATTGATGCTGGATGATCTGGCAGGGATTGGTAAGAAGTATCCCTGGCTGGGGATTGCCATGCTGATCTTCATGCTGTCCTTCGCCGGGATCCCACTCACCATGGGCTTCTGGGGTAAGTTCTACCTCTTCCGCACAGCTGTGCAGGCAGGCTTCCTTGGGCTGGCACTGATCGGCTTGCTGACCTCGGTTGCTTCGGCATATTACTACTTACGTGTGGTGGTGTACATGTTTATGAAACCAGGTGAACCCGAATTGAAGCTCAATTCCTGGGTGACCTTCGTGATCGGTGTGGCTGCATTGGCAGTGGTGCTGCTGAGTCTTGTGCCCTGGACTGTATTGGAGATGGCCTCCCGGGCGGTGTTGTTGCTGCAGTAGCAGTAGGGTTAAGTTTATTATCGTAAGGGTAGGCTTCACGCCTACCCTTTTTTGTTGGATTTTTTTAAGGGGGTATCACTTCCTCAATTGAGGTAGGTCATTTGAATGTAGGGGCAGGTTCCAAACCTGCCCTTATTGAATCTCAATCCATCACCTTTCACAAATAATTTATTTATTTCACTAATGCTTAATTATTATTGACAATCAGAAGGATTCTCGCTACTATATTAACAAGGCGTCAATCGTCTTTATTGTTGGGGTTATGCCTAAGATTTTCGCCAAAATATTGTTTTATCTGGGTTAATTTAACATTCCCGATCCGGAACCCCCCTTCCCGGAAGACCAGAAACTGCGTACTTTGAATGTTTAAGTGCGCAGTTTCGATTAATTGCAGGAAACAAACCAATGCGGTATAATCGGAATGCAAATGCCCTCGTAGCTCAATGGATAGAGTGCCTGACTTCGAATCAGTTGGTTGGGGGTTCGAGTCCCTCCGGGGGCACTAGAGACACCTGAAAAGGTGTCTTTTTTATTAACTTCTCCCCGTTGGTTGGGGGTTTACCCATGCAGGGAACAAGCACCCTGACAGGGCACAGGCGAGTCCCTCCGGGGGCACAGATGGTGGTGATCTAACGATCGCCACTTTTTTTGTTGACTTCTATCGTTGGTTGGGGGTTTGCCCATGCTGGGCACAAGCACCCTGACAGGGTACAGGCGAGTCCCTCCGGGGGCACAAGAGACACCTGAAAAGGTGTCTTTTTTAATGACTTTTGACTTGAAAATATATAGCCAATAAACAATAGAGAACCAAAAGCTGCTTTGGTGAAAGGATGTTCTTGACAGCATCTATTCGTTAAGCTATTATCTAATTACCATTATTTACCCGAGTAAATATACAACTGAAGGAGGAATCATTCGTGAGGTTTTTCAACGTGTGTATTTTGTCTACACCTTGTGAAATAACGAGTTTTTTTGAGTTGCAACTACTTCGGGAACATTTCTAATGCTACCGTGCTCTCAAACCAGAAACTTACTTTACTGAATTACATCTTTCATTAATGTCTTTTACGACAAAACAAGTAGGGTTTTTATGGACAGGGTAAAAAGAATTACACGTAAGGATGTTGCTGAACGAGCTGGGGTATCGGTAGCTGTGGTGTCTTATGTGATTAACGCTGGTCCGGGACCAGTTGCCCCGGCGACAAGATTGAAGGTAGAAAACGCGATTGAGGAATTAGGTTACTACCCAAATGAAATCGCCAGAGGGCTGGTTTTACAGCAAAGTTTAACGATCGGGCTAATCACGCCCGATTATTTAAATCCGGTCTATGGTGAAGAAGCAGAAGCTATCCAGGAGGTCTGTCTCCCCAATGGATACCTGACGTTGTTTGCTTACAGCGGAAATAGTGTAGATCGAGAAAGAGAGCTTGTTCTCATGTTCCGGGCTAAGATGGTGGATGGAGTCATCATCCAACCTGTATCTACTGATCCGATAGAAACAATAAAACCTTTAAAACAAGCTGGAATTCCAGTGGTTCTACTCCAGTATGAGTGTAATGAAGTGCCCTATGTGGTCCTCGCTGATGTACAAGGAGGGCAAATAGCTACTCAACATTTATTGGATTTGGGACATTCTCGTATTGGCTTTATCAAGGGGCGTTTACCCAGCGCTGCCAGAGCTGAGGAGCGGTTTATTGGCTATCGCCAGGCACTCCGAAATACTGGCGTAGCCTATGACCCAGCATTGGTCATAACAAGCGATGTTAACCAGGATGCAGGATTTCTGGCTATGCAACAATTGTTAGCTTTACCTGAACCTCCCACAGCAGTTTTTTGCCACAATGATGCCCTTGCTGTAGGAGCGATGCATGCTTGTAACGCAGCTGGGTTGTCAATTCCCGACGACATTTCGGTTGTCGGTTTTGACGATACTGCTTGTTCAGCTCATTTAATACCGCCATTAACCACTGTCCGATTCTCACGGAAGGAGATGGGTCGTCAGGCGGCTGCCATTTTATTTCGCAAGATTGAACACAATGAAAATGATGAACCTCATTCGGTCGAACTCCCGGTCGAATTAATCATTCGAAACTCAACTGGGCCCTGGAAGGAGCATCGTTCGTGAAACTACTTGTACATCTTCGTAATCGACTATCTAACTTCCCGGATGTTGTCGCTTTGATAAGTTTTTTGATCATTTTCTTGTTTTTTGCGATCAAAGCCGAAAATTTTTTGTCGCTCGTTTCACTTACTAATATTTTATCTATCGCCAGTATCAAGGGTATTTTTGTGATTGGAGTGGCTATCCTAATGATTTCGGGGGAATTTGATCTGTCGGTTGGATCAACACTTGCAGTTGCGGCATATGTTTTTGCTTTATCGATAGAGAATGGTATGTCGATTGTGTTAGCGATGTTAATAGCGTTGATTGTCAGTGCTCTCCTTGGCCTCATAAATGGCTTAATTGTCACGAAAGCACATATTCCTTCATTTATTGCTACGTTGGGAACAATGATGGCTTATCGAGGAATTGCCCGCGGAATTGGTGGTGGTGATTTCGCCCGGTTTACCGGCGAAAAGTCACTTTTGTTTAAAGTTTTGAATGGAGAAATTACGTTCATAAACCAGCTGGGAACTCCAGCAGGGAGTGCACGTATGGCCATTATCTGGTTCGTGATAATTGTGATCATAGCGGCGATAATAATGACCCGCACCAGATATGGCAGCTGGGTTTATGCTACGGGCGGAAACCGAGAAGCAGCCAAGGCACAGGGAGTGTTTACGAATAAGGTGATCATAACAAACTTTGTACTTACCGCTGTTTTGGCTGGATTTGCAGGTTTGGTCCAATTTGCTTCGCGACCCTCAGTAGACCCTTTACGTGGTGAAGGTTGGGAATTGATCGCAGTTGCGTCCTGCGTTATAGGTGGTATCTGGTTGAAAGGTGGTTATGGCACCATTATTGGTGCGGCAATAGGAATTATTCTGTTGCAAATGGTAGAGCAAGGCTTAATTTTAATTGGAGTGGATGTTCAGTTGTTCCAGGCAACGATTGGGTTGATCTTAATATTGGCTGTGATCAGTAATGTTTATTTAAGCCGCCAATAACAGTTACTATGTTTTCCTTAAGAAAGGAGGTGCAGTAACTAAATGGTTTTTCAGATAACTTTTTTAATGGTGGAATTGGGAATGAAATCAAAAATCGACATAATATTTAAGGAGAGGAAAGCATGAAAAAGATTAGTTTGAAAATCATTGTGTTGAGCATAATCATAATGCTCCTTGCAGCATGTAGCCAGCAGACCCCACTTGAACCTGTTGGAGAACAACCAGCAGCAGAACAACCTGCATCTGAACAACCTGCGACTGAAGCTCTTGACCCCAATCGAGAGCTAAACATAATTGCCGTGCAACACGCCGAGTGCGCCTGGGATTCCTTCTGGTGCACCGTTCAGGCAGGTATTGAACAAAGTGCAAAGGATAATAATGTTAAAGTTACCATTCTTGCGCCAGATGAATTTGATCTTGACAAAACCGCTTCCCTGATTGAACAAGCAGTAGCAGCCAATCCGGATGCGATTATGTTGACAGTTACAGACTCAGTATTGTTCAAAGAACCAATTATGAAGGCGATAGATGCTGGCATACCTGTGATCGCGTATAACTCTGGCAATGGTCCAATTGTAGATGATATTCCTTACTACACTTATCTTGGTCAGGATGAGTACCAGGGAGGATATCTGGGTGGTTTGCGTCTGATCGCAGATGGTGGCACTCGTGGGGTTTGTATCAACCAGCAAGTAGGACATGCTGGATTGGACAAGCGGTGTAAGGGGTTTGTTGATGCGCTGACAGAAAAAAATATCGAAGCCGAAGTACTGGCCATCACTGACGATCCAGCTGAGTCCACTACCATTATTAGTGACTACTATGCTGCTAATCCGACAACGGATGTTTTCATGACATTAGGACCCAATGGGGCATCACCCTTCTATGTCTTCCTGGAAAATGAAGGTGTGAGTAATGTCAAACACGGCACATTTGATCTGAGTCCTGAAATTAACGCAAACATTACCAGTGGGGTGACATTGTTTGGAGTTGACCAACAGCCATTCTTACAAGGTTATGGTGGAATAACGACACTATCAATGATTGTGCGCTACGGAATTTTACCAGCTCTTCCAGTCACTGCTACTGGTCCTGGTTTTGTGGATGCTGCCATGTTAGCTTCTACACCGGATGCGGACGCTCCGGTAAAAGTTATTGCGGTACAACACGCTGAGTGCTCCTGGGATTCCTTCTGGTGTGTCGTTCAAAAAGGTATCAATACTGCAGCAGAAAACATGAATGTTGATGTAGAAATTCTTGCGCCAGATGAATTTGATCTTGACAAAACCGCTTCCCTGATTGAACAAGCAGTAGCAGCCAATCCGGATGCGATTATGTTGACAGTTACAGACTCAGTATTGTTCAAAGAACCAATTATGAAGGCGATAGATGCTGGCATACCTGTGATCGCGTATAACTCTGGCAATGGTCCAATTGTAGATGATATTCCTTACTACACTTATCTTGGTCAGGATGAGTACCAGGGAGGATATCTGGGTGGTTTGCGTCTGATCGCAGATGGTGGCACTCGTGGGGTTTGTATCAACCAGCAAGTAGGACATGCTGGATTGGACAAGCGGTGTAAGGGGTTTGTTGATGCGCTGACAGAAAAAAATATCGAAGCCGAAGTACTGGCCATCACTGACGATCCAGCTGAGTCCACTACCATTATTAGTGACTACTATGCTGCTAATCCGACAACGGATGTTTTCATGACATTAGGACCCAATGGGGCATCACCCTTCTATGTCTTCCTGGAAAATGAAGGTGTGAGTAATGTCAAACACGGAACATTTGATCTGAGTCCTGAAATTAACGCAAACATTGCCAGTGGAGTGACAATGTTTGGAATAGACCAACAGCCATTCTTACAAGGTTATGGTGGAATTCAGGCTTTGAACCTGCTTGTTCGGTATGGTGTTGTTCCAGCTTTGCCGGTCACTCCGACAGGACCTGGATTCGTTACTCAGGAAAATCTTTCCATGGTTGAAATGCTGGCTGGTGAATATCGATAAAAACTAATTAAATTGATCAAAATAAAAGGGGCAGGACTAAGTCCTGTCCCTTCATAAGGATTTCCTGATTGAAAACAGATATGATGAGAAAAAAAAATACTTACGGTGCTATCCTACGATATTTTGCGAATTCACCGATTGCTGGCCCACTACTAACATTCATATTGGTACTCATTATATTTTTGGTTTTTGTACCTAATTTTGCTTCCTGGCGAACCATTTCCGGTATTGTTACGGCAATCTCAATTTCGGGTTTTGTTGCGATAGGAATCACGATCCTTATGATAGCCGGGGAATTTGATCTATCGGTAGCTCCTATGATAGCGATGAGCGGCTATCTTTTTGGGACTATTTCTACAGGTGCTGATTCGGTAATTGTCGACACGCTTTCAAAAATCGGCTTACCTGTGGAGGGAGGCAACCCGGGGTTGGCCATATTCGCTGCCTTATTGGTGCCATCCATCATGGGCCTTATTAACGGCTTACTTTTGGTTTTTACCAACATTCCTTCATTCATTGTTACTCTTGGTACACGACAAATTTACCGGGGAATTGTGTGGATTTTTGCCGGTGGAGTTTTATTTCAGACTATTGAAAAACTACCGCTATATGAAGTATTCAATGGTCGGTTTGACATTATGAATAAGCTGTCGTTTCTGGAAAGCGCAAATTTCAGATCAGCGATGTTCTGGTTGGTAGGAGCAGCCATACTTTTTCAATTTATTTTGGTCCGCACACGTTTTGGTAATCACATTTTTGCAGTGGGGGGCGGTGAAGGAGCTGCAATGGCTCAAGGTGTGCGGGTTAACCGAACGAAAGTTATGGCATTTATTCTGAATGGTTTTTTGGCTGGTATGGCAGGAATTATATCGTTCAGCCAGTTCAGAAGCGTAAGGGTAGCCGAGCAAGCAGGAATTGAGATGACTGCCATTGCAGCTGCGGTTGTCGGGGGAACGTTACTGACCGGTGGGTATGGCAGTGTTTGGAGTGCTATTGTAGGGATTCTGATTATCAACATGCTTCGCTCCGGGGTACTCTTGCTCAAAATTCCGTTTATTTCTGCTGATAACTTCCCCGCTGTGGTCGGAGTTACCATTATTATCGCCGTTATTATAAATAATTACCTGCGGAACAGGTCTACATCATAATTGTTGGAGAATCTGCCATGTCACAAGAAAATGGACAACCAGTTGTCGAAATGAAGAATATTGTCAAACGGTTTGGAACTGTTGAAGCGCTACGAGGGGTGGATTTCACTGTTGAGAAAGGAAAAGTTCACGCCTTGATCGGTGATAATGGAGCTGGAAAATCTACTTTGATAAAAGTGTTGACCGGCGTCTATACACCAACCAGTGGTGATATCTTTTTTGAAGGTAAAAAAGTAACCATTTCTTCACCAGCAGATGCTCGCGCTCTCGGTATAGAAACATGTTATCAGGACCTTGCATTAATACCGCTGATGAGTATCTGGCGGAATTTTTTCCTGGGACGAGAAATTTACACCAATCTCGGCCCTGTAAAATGGTTGCACCAGCATGAAATGCAGAGGTTGTGCCGAGAGGCATTAAATGATATTGGGATAGAAATCCGGTCTGCGCGTGAAAAAGTTGGAAAAATGTCCGGAGGTGAACGTCAATCTATCGCTATTGGCCGAGCCATTCACTTCGGTGCTAAGCTGCTTATCCTGGATGAGCCGACATCAGCGCTGTCTGTAGCTGAAACGAGGAAAGTACTTGGATACATTGAAAATGCCAAAGCACAGGGGTTACCCGTAATCTTAATTACCCATAATGTAAACCATATTTATCAGGTATCTGATTTCTATTCAATTGTTAGGCAAGGTTGCATGGTGGGTACTTACCGAAGAGGTGAACTAACTCAGGAAGATATCGCTAACCTGATCACTGGTACCCGTGAAGAATGATTAACTATCTCTGCTAACAATTATCAGCCACTAGAAAGATAGTGGTCGTGGTTTATCAATATAAAAATTAATCTAGAGGGTGCGAGATGTTTCAAATTTCCGTGTGTGCTGATACTATATTTTTGGATTTACCGTTTGAAGAACGCGTAAAAAAAATCGCTGATGCTGATTTTCTGGTGGAGTTTTGGGGTTGGAAAGGGCGCAATCTGGAATTTCTAAGCAGTGACCCCAGTGTTGAAGTAGCTGGTTTTACCGGGACGCAGAGTGGCTCTTGTGTTCATCCAGATGGCGTGAATGATTATGTGATGGGCATTACAGAATCGACCAAGGTAGCTAAAAAACTGGGAGCATCTTTTTTGGTTATTCACGCAGGTGAACTTGGATCGAATGGTGAAGTAGCTCATAAAATATCCACCAATCATGCCACCCACTGGATCAACGCTTACAAAGCTCTATCCCAATTGGCAAAATTGGGAGAAGAAAACGACATAACCTATACCCTGGAAGTCCTCAACACCAAGGTTGACCACCCTGGATACTCCATCAACATGATCGAAAATGCAGTGGGACTAATAAAAGAAGTAGACAGTCCATATATAAAAATCTTGTTCGATATTTACCACACACAAATTGAAGAGGGCAATGTAGTGGAGCTTTTACGAAAATATCACCGCCACATTGGTCACATCCACGTGGCAGACGTTCCTGGGCGCCATGAACCTGGCACTGGAGAGTTGAATTATCGTTTCATCGCTCAAACCTTGAAAGAGGTTGGATACCAAGGTTTGGTGGGGATGGAAGCCTATCCATTGAGTGATAGTTATCAGGCAATGGAACGGTTTCGGGAAGTATTTAAGGCGTGAAAATATGAATTCCCTCGAAAGAGTAAAACTTGCAATCAACCACCAGGAGCCCGATCTTGTACCGCTGGATATCGGTGGTACTGGTGTGTCTCAAATTCACTACACAGCCTATACCAATTTGCGTCGTTATCTGAATTTGCCTGAACGAGAAGCCAGGATAACTTTCATTCCGGAACAACTTGCACAATTTGAGACCGACATAGCAGAACGGTTGGAAACAGATTTTCAATTTGTTATGCCCCGAGCACCCTCAAGTTACGAACTTGTGTTTCGGGATCTGGGTGATTATACTGCCTACACCGATGAGTGGGGAATTGGTTGGAAAAAACCCAAAAATGGGGGCTTTTATTATGATATGTACTATCATCCACTTGCAAAGGCAGAGACACTGGAGGACTTTAAAGCCTACAAGTTTCCTGATCCTATGGATGGTTTTCGTTATCAGAACTTGCGGCCAGAAATTGGATCTGCTGTTGCGCGTGGAAAAGCGGTTGTGTTGGCTGGTATTGGTTCTGGCATCCTTGAAATTTATAGCTGGTTGCGCGGTTACGAGAAATTTTACGTGGATTTGGCTTTGAACCAGGACTTTATTGCGTATATGCTGGATAAACTGGTAGAGTTTAAGCAGGCTTTTTGGGAACGAGCACTGGCTGATTTTGGTGATGTCGTTACCATAACCTGTGAACATGATGACCTGGCTGGGCAGCGCAACCTGTTATTTTCACCGGAAACATACCGAGGATTGGTAAAACCGCGCCAGAACAAGTTGTTCCATTTCATCAAAGATCACGCACCAGTCAAGTTGTTTTACCATACTGATGGTGCAGTACGACCTATTCTTTGGGATTTAATCGAAGCAGGAATTGATATTCTCAACCCGGTTCAATTCACCGCAGCGAACATGGATCTCAAATCATTGAAAAAGGAATTTGGTCGTGACCTGGTCTTTTGGGGTGCAGGCGTGGATACCCAGGGTGTCTTGGGAACTGGCACACCAGAGGAAGTCAGGGAGGATGTTATACGTAATATCGAAGCCCTCGCCCCAGGTGGAGGATTTGTATTCGCTCCGATCCATGATATTCAGGCGAATGTTTCACCAGAAAATATCATGGCAATGTGGAATACCTGGAAGGAATTCGGTGCCTATTAGTGAAATGAAACGCGGATAGAAAATTCGAATCAGATTCATAAGGGCCAAAATCCCTCTAATAGTGTAGCAAGTGGTGATCAAGCGATCGCCACTTTTTTATTGACTTCTCAGTGTTGGTTGGGGGTTTACCCATGCTGGGCATAAGCTTTTTTAAGAGACATCGACGCAGAAACGCAAAGTAAAAAACCGTAAATCGCAAAGAGTTTTTGATGGCTATATCAGTAATGCACCATTATTTAATTCTTATATGTACCGCCTGTATTTGCGTGTGCTTGGAACAATTGATGAGAACTATGTTTTCATTCCAACTGCTGCTACCAAAAAGCCGAAGTTACAATCCGAATATGCAATAATCCTAACAAAAGGCGTAGCAGCCAATTTCATCTATGGAAAATCTTCATATCCGGTTGTTTCAATTCATAAAATATAGGATTCTATATCAAGAGATATTTAAAACAGATCAATTCAGCAACGAACGCATATTCATTTGTGCAATCATCCTAATTTTTCATTGATCTTGGAGATTTCTTTTTGCAGATAATTTACCTGGTTGATCTGATCCTTCATTTCGTTTTGAAGTTGCTGGATGCGGTTGTTGATCTGAAGAATGATGTTGCTATCCTGGGAGGTGTCGTGTTTTTCAAATGCTTTTTCCATTAATGGGTCGACTGCCACTTTATTGATCACTTCCACAGGGCTATTCATAACCCACTCGGAAACCTCAAATCCCTTTTTGAATGTAAATTTGAGCAGATTCTTCTTTAACATTTCCTTTAATTTCTCTACCGCATCCCGGTTCGCCCTCCATTTTGTTTTAACATGATCAATCTCATTTTGCATTTCCTGGCGAATGTTAACGAGTTCAACGCGTTGTGCATTGGTCAACCCTTGGGGTTGATTGGGTGGAGGGGGTTCAAGTGGCCTAACTTGAGCTGGGGGAGTAGATTGAATGGGAGGGCGTGATGGGGTATTTGGCACTGGTGAACGCGGTGGTGTATTTGGAACCTGAGGGCGTGGTGGAACATAATTTGGTGATGCTGCTGTGGGCGGAGGGGAAGCAGGTGATGTGGTTCCAGGCACTGGAGGTTTGGGTTTGAGTAGTAAACCAACGCCAATGCCAACTCCTCCTAACACGGCTAAGCCTCCCACAACTCCTCCGATCAACACTGCAACCCCTAAGGGAGTGAGCATTTTAGGATCATTTTGATTTTCCGGGTTTTCACTGCTGCTGGGAACCTCCCCAGGTTTGTTGGAGTCAGGTTCACCACCTGTTGGCGCAGAAGGTTCCTGATATGCAGCAATGCTATAAGTTTTGGAATAGCCTGCATGGTTGAGGCAGGTGTATTGAAGTTCGACAGAGACCGGGTTTCCATCCCAGACGATGGAGGTGCTTTCTTTCCCATTAAAGAACCAGCGCTCCTGGATGATGCCTGTTGCAGCACCATTTTCGTCCACATAATCTGCTCCAGGAGATATGATGTCTCCCGGTTTTTGAGGGTCAATTCCACGAACCGTCGGAATGCAATCACCTCCCGGGGTGGCGGTTGGTTCAGGTACAGGCTGGATCTTTTTCTCGAAGGCCTCAGGATTCAGAATGGTGTACTCGGAGGTGAATTCATCTACGCCAAGATCCAACAAATCCATCACAAATGTGCATTCAATGGTATTTCCATTAATTACCTGGCAGGTTGTGATAGATGGCTCATTCCCCTCGGGAAAGGTAATCGTCCCATTGGGGCCACCGGTAAATGTCCCATTAAGTTTGGCATATCCGTCCACAAAGCATGCAATACCACCATCAGGATGGTTGCCGATATGGGTGATTGCATAGGTATATACAGCCTGGGAATACGCTTCCCCTCCTTGTGCGCCAACATTGAATATTTCGATATAGTTTTCTACTCCATTGGGGTAACAATCGCTGTTATACAAGGTCGCTGTAACCAGTTGAGGTTCAAGTTCATCCTGCGCTACAACAGAATGTGGAACGTGAGTATTTAGGATAACAATGAACGCGAGGAATGGAATGACATTCAATAAGGTTCTATAATTTCGGTTATGAAAAAAAGATTTCATGATCCAATCCTTTCATCAATACCATGAGAAAAATAGATATCATTTTAATTATTATAGGCACATATTGATTTCCAGGTGTAGAATATTTCACAATCAGTTTTTTGTGTAAGGTTTACCCAGAAACTCATAGGAATAATTAAATGACGCAAGGGGTTTTATACGGTGCTATTGCTTATGTTATTAATTTAATAACATGGCAGGTATCCGATGAGGATACCTGCCATGTTCATTTAATTCAACTGATCTGCTTAGTTTTTCGTAACGAGCGGGAGGAAGATGTAGTTGGTGATGATGTCAAAGATTTTGTTGACCTTAACAATGATCGTCTCACAATCGGTGAGAGAACCATCGCTGACGCAAACATCGAACGTAAAGGTCGCTTCACCCTGATCTTCCGCAGGTGTCCAGCTGAAAAGGCCACCTGTGGTAATGCTTGCCCCAGAGGGCACCTCGCCGTCTGTTCCATCAACCAGGCTAAAAGTTAAGGACTGCGCAGGCAGGTCTGCATCGTCGGCTGTGGCGGAGAAGGTCAATAGTTCTTCTTCATCAACTTCCTGAGTTCCAATTGGGTCAAGGACCGGCGCGACATTGACTTCAGTCACCGTAACTGTTATTGTTTGACAATCGTTTAGGATGCCATCACTAACACAAATATCGAATGTGAAAGAACCAGGTCCCTGAGCTTCAGTGATCGACCAATTGAGTTCTCCATCCGTGGTAATACTTGCACCAGAGGGTACATCGCCAGCAGTTCCATCATCAAGACTGAATGTAAGATCCTGGACCGGGAGGTCTGAATCTGTAGCAGTTACTGTAAAGGATAATGTCGCATTTTCAGTTATGTTTATGTTTGGAATTGGGGTAAGGACTGGTGCGATGTTGTCTTGGACTACCGTGACTGTGATTGTTTCACAATCATTGAGTAATCCATCGCTGACACAAACATCAAATGTGTGGATTGCTGGGCTCTGACCTTCATTTGGTGTCCAGCTGAAATCGCCACCAGCTGTAATACTTGCACCAGCTGGAACATCACCAGCGGATCCATCAGCCAGGCTAAAAGTTAGAGTTTGGGCTGGTAGATCGGAATCTGTTGCAGATGCTGTGAAGGTCAAATTCTCATTTTCATTTACGCTCTTGTTACCAATTGCAGTAAGGACAGGTGCAATATTGACTTCAGCCACCGTGACTATGATTGTTTCACAATCGCTGAGTGTACCATCACTGACACAAACATCGAAAGTATAAGAACCTTGACCCTGCGCCTCAGTAGGTGTCCAACTGAAAACTCCAGCAGCGGTAATGCTTGCAGTAGCAGGAACATCCCCAGCAGTTCCATCAGCCAGACTGAAGGTTAGCGTCTGAGTTGGTTGATCCGAATCGGTAGCAGTTGCTGTAAAGGTTAAATTGACACTTTCATTTACGCTCTTGTTTCCAATTGCAGTAAGGGTAGGTGCAACATTGACTTCAGCCACAGTGACTGTGATCGTTTCACAATCGCTTAGTGTGCCATCGCTAACACAAACATCGAATGTGTAAGTACCTGGACCCTGTGCTTCAGTAGGTGTCCAACTGAATACTCCAGCCGTGGTAATGCTTGCAGGAGAGGGCACATCGCCAGCTGTTCCATCATCCAAGCTGAAGGTTAGCGTCTGGGTTGGTAGATCCGAATCGGTAGCAGTCGCTGTAAAGGTTAAATTCACATTTTCATTCACGCTCTTGTTTCCAATTGGGTCAAGAACTGGTGGATTTCCTTTTGGTTCAAAGCAATGGGTATAGGTAGAGGTTGTTGCACCAGTAAGAATATATGCAACACAGGTTTCCTCTGGGCTGACGGTAACTTTCAAGTGCCCGGAGTTATTGAGGGCACGAATAGTATAACCTTCCCCTGTGACATATTCTCCAAAGCCATTCCCGTCAAATCCTCCAGATGGAACCGATTGGTAAACAATCCCATCCCTCTCTTCATGTGCATATTGATGGTCGTGTCCATGGAAAACAGCACTAACGCCAT
Organism: uncultured Anaerolineaceae bacterium; assembly: GCA_964430025.1. Taxonomy (GTDB): domain Bacteria; phylum Chloroflexota; class Anaerolineae; order Anaerolineales; family Anaerolineaceae; genus UBA6170. Next base: position 15,736 of record CAYSFA010000018.1, read on the forward strand.
TATTGACTAAAATCTGATGAATCGGATCAGGACCCCAACCTGGTCTCTCGGTATCCCATCCCCAGGTTGTGCCATCTTCATTGTATCCACCCCACTCAACCAGGTGTGCAAAATTGGCACCACCATGTCCATAATCTTCCTGGCTTGGGAAACTTCCATCCATAACTAATTGGTGCATCGAAATGAACTTGTAGGTTGCTGTCGATTCTTCAAGGGTTTCTTTCAACCAATCGAACTGAACTTTTCCCAGTGTCCAATCCCAGGCATCCCCTGAACCGACCCAATCAGTTTCACCACCACCCAAATCAGAAACATATGGTTTGGTTTCTGTATACCAGAATGGGCTGATCACAACAAACAATGCATCACCCCATGTCCAGGCATAATAATCTTCTTTAAGATGATCTCCAGCGATCGAAGCTAGAGTAGATGCATCACCTGTGTAGAAGGAACCATCTGGAACTGGATTGAGGAAGAATTTCTTTTGAGCATTCACACCGATTATGGATAAGCTATTTGCAATCGGATTAGCATCCAGATGCCATGCTTCCTGTTGCTCATGATTTCCTGGAACCAGGAAGATAGAAGATGAACCACTAACAATGTTGAAGAAGGGTAATTGGTTCTTGTATGCATTTTCTGCGCCAGTTACATCGCCTTCATTCAATCCTCGAATTGCGACTGTATCACCCAGGTCGATCAGGAAGTCCGGGTTGTCCTTACCAACATCATTTAAGGTGTCTTCCCAGGTATCATCATCTCCCAGGAGAATATCCACATGGCTATCAGTGGTCACATCAAAGGTGAAGGTACTTCCTTTCGCTCTCTGTGTGTAAAAGGAGAGTTGAGGACGTGCAAGCCAAGAGTTGCCACCATCGGTGCTGTATTGCATTCGATAGAAGTATTTTGTGTTGCCAGTCAGACCAGTGATCACAGTGGTGCTCGGTGTACCAGCGGTTGCAGCGATGGTGCTGGTTTTTTGTGGGTACACTCCAGAGGTGGTTCCATATTCATAATAATATGAGATAGCAGAATCAGGGACGATCTTGATACTGATTGAATTATTGGTGGGTCGCCCTAATAGTTCTTTGCCCGTGAAGGTGATTGGCACAGTTACCGAGTTATAGTTGGCTGTGACACTCAAATTAGCTGTCATGGTCACCTGGCAGGTACCAGAACCTGTGCAAGCTCCGCTCCACTCATCAAACGCATAACCAGTATTTGGTGAAGTGGTAATATTCACCACTGAACCTTCCTGGTATGTATGAGTACCAACGGATGGATTGATCGTACCTGCCCCAACAGGATTGACCGCAATGGTTAGATTGTAATAGGTTACCCCACCCAATGCAGGGTTAATCGGAACAGCAACATGTGACCACCAGTTTTGGGTAGTCGGGGTCCAACTCATGGTAACTGAGTTTCCTGTAGCTTGTTTTGTGCTGGCAGTTCCGCGGGTATTGGTATTGAAATCATTCCATCTTTCAGTCTGGTTGGTACCTACATTAAGATCATAAGTATCGTTCTGGCCACCTAAAAACACATTATCAAAGATCAATTCATTCCCCGAAAGTCCGGATAAGGTGACGCTCGGGCTACTACTTGTATCAGTTGCATGAGCACCAACGGGTGTACCTAAGGGAACTGTCTGATTAACACCTTTGAAGGTGGCTGCACCAGCTACGATACCATTGGAAACAGCATCGTCCAAGGTGATTGTGATTGTACCTGCTTGTCCTTGAGGCGGATTAAGTAAACTGTAGATGGCTGAAAATCTCGGTCCTGAGGTTGTTCCTGTTACTGTCACCTGTTCTGTGATGACTTCAGTTAAAGCTAGATTCGTTGTACCGTAACTGAACACGACTGATTCGATATTTTCTGCTGCTGAGCCACTATTCCAGGAAATTCCAACCAGCATCAGTAGGTTTGCACCGGTGCCAGTTGTATGGGCGAATGACATGGTGTCAGTACCATCACCAATTCCATAGGAGGAATTGACGAATTCAACCATTCCGGCTGTTCCTTCGGCTACCACAGAGCCCTGGTTTATCGTGAGATAATCCAGGAGAGAACCTCCTACTTCATTTGCGAGGACAGAGAAAGTGAGATCTAAGGCAGCATCTCCTGGTCCGATCACAGTAAATGTGATCGTAAAAACATTGATACTTCCCTCAGATCCAGTGGGATTCACTCCATTGAATAGGATAATGCCACTAGCCGGGTTTATTGCGCCAGTATAGTCAGCTGGTAAACCAGAATTGCTGACGTAGCTGAGAATCGCCGGATTCCATGAAAGGGAGCCCGTAAAACCACCAAGTAAATCATCAGGCTCATCCATATTGGTCATATCAATATTGATCGTCACCGTGATGGTATCACTGACGTCCGGAGTCGTATCGGATGGAATTACAGAGGCTATAACGCTTTCAGGGGTGTTTTCTACAAAACTAGCTGATATTGTGTGATTGGCAACCACATTTGTGAATTCATAACTGGTCACCGCACCTTCGGATATGCTATCCACCAGGACATCTGCTACCTGAAAACCGCTCACTGGTGTTATCGTAAAACTTTGGTTGGTACCTTCGTTAACCACCACCGCGCCTGAAGGCGAGATACTGCCATTCGCACCAGCTGAAGCTGTTATAGTGTATTGATTTGGTAATATTTCACTAAAACTAGCTGAAATGGTGTGATTGGCAACCACATTTGTGAATTCGTAAGTGGTCACCGCACCAACTGAGACACTATCCACCAGGACATCTGCGACCTGATAACCACTTGCAGGTGTGATTGTAAAACTTTGGTTAGCTCCTTCATTCACCAACACCGCACCCGAAGGTGTGATGCTGCCATTCGTACCAGCTGAAGCTGTGATGGTGTATTGAGTTGGTGATAATTGTGCAGGATAGCCCAATACGAGCCTGATCCAGCTGTCCAATTCATTTCCACGCTATTACCAGCAGCCTGCGTTGTGCTCGCTGAAGCTCTGGTATTGCCGATCCAGGCATTCCACTGTCCAGTTTGGTTTTCACCCTCAGTTAGCGTTTGGGATTCTCCAGATGCACCTTGAAAAACCGTATCAAAGACAAGTTCATCTCCATCTAATCCGGTTAATGATACCGATGCTGCAGCACTATTTCCATTTGCCCCATCACTGGTGTCAAAGGGATCATTGGTGTCAACGTTTTTAAAGTTAATCGCACCGGCGACTATCCCATTACTGACGCTGCCACTAAAAGTTACCGTCACAGTCCCTGTTTGATTTTTGGGAGCATCAACCAGACTGTAGATGGCTGCATAGCGTAATTGTGTACCAGTTTTCTCAGTTCTAACTAGCGTCAACGGCAAGTTGGTACTGTCATAGCTAAATTGAACACTGCTTATTGTCCTGTCGGTTGAGCCACAATTCCAAGAGATTCCAACCAGTAATAAGCGGTCATTTCCCTCTCCGGTTGTGTATTCGAAGCTGATTTCACTGACATTGTTCGCAGAATTACTGGAAACAGCACCATCAACAACCACATCTCCATCCTGTGCAGAGACGGAGGTCGCCCCGTTCATGACGGGTCCAATCAACATCAAAAGAATAACAATAAAATTTAGTAATTTTGTATTTTGTTTCGTAGTCATTTTTTTCTCCTATTTATTTCTCCTTAAATTGGTTAAGATGTTCATGGAACAAAACAGCCTGGTGGTTGCGATACAGTTTCATAACAACCAGGCTCACCGACAGACTGAGAAATGGGCAATTTTACGTCGTATCTCAGGATGATCAAGGCGTCGATTGAATTGACATAGCCATCATTATTCACATCACCGCAGTTAATCGGACAATGAGCGGAAATATCCAGCGCAACATCACCTCGTAAAACAATGAGAGCATCGATGGAATTTGCAGAGCCATCGTAGTTTACATCTCCGAGGATATCTTCGGGGGGTTCATAATCGTTAGGTTCAATTGTGTACGAAGCGACAATATTTCCGTTTGTATTAATGGCAGAACTGACATATTCCACATTTGTTTGTTCAGGGGTTACGGACAAGCGTATATATCCAGGACTATCGACGATATCAATGGTTTCGTAGCCATCTCCTGTCCCTTCTTCATAGATTCCGCCAAAACCTGACATCCCACCACCAGAGGGAACTTCCTGATAAACCACACCATCTCTTTTCTCATAAACATACTGATGGTCGTGGCCGTGGAAGTAAGCACTGACACCATACTCCACGAACATATCCTGGATCGTCATCGTGCCAAAATCTGACTCTGAGCGGTTTGCAGCAAACCCTGGTGTTCCGTTGGTGTTCCGGCCACCCCATTCGAAATATCCGGCAGCTTCTGCCCCACCACGAACATAGCCAGCACCTACGCTTACGACACCTCTAGTAATACCTCCGACCATCTGATGAGAAAATACAAATTTATATTTTGCCTCACTCTCCTGGAGTACCCCCTTAAGCCAGTTGAATTGTTGAGCGCCCAAAGTCCAATTCCATTGATCTGTGTCGATCGTTTCACCACTTCCCTCACCAGCAGCAGGGCTATATGGAAGTGTCATGGTGTATTGAAATGGATCAATTACGACAAACAACGCATCTCCCCATTCCCAGGCATAATAATCCTCACGAAATTTATCGCCATAAGTCGTATCATTAATTAAATCTAATGGATCGATATTTCCGGTATAGAAATCCCCTTCTATGGGAGTTGGATAATACATCTTCCTTGCCTGAATACTTCCTACACCGATGCTGAACGGTGTATCATCCAAATTCCAACCTTCTTCATTCTCATGATTGCCAGAAGAGAGAAAGATGGGAGATGTGACCCCAATTGCCCCCAAAGCGTTTGATCCCCGGTACGCCAGATAGGCATTATTTACGGCAGATTGAGTGGTAGTATTGTCTAACATAAATAAATCGCCCAGATCCACATGAAAATCAGGTTGATCGGATACAATGCCTGCTACCGCCCTGCCAAAGTTTGAGGTTGTGCCAGTTTGTCCATGAATATCGGAAGTAACTGTAAACACAAAGGAACTGCCTTGGCTGCGCTGGGTCCAAAAGGAATGCTCACCTCGAGTTACCCAGTCATCCATTGCATCACCAGGGGCATGATATTTCATCCGGTAATAATATTTTGTGTTGGCTGTCAGTCCTGTTATTTGGATTTCGCTGACTTCATTAGCAGTCACAGTGAAGTATTCGGTTTGTTGTGAATATGAACCGGGACTTGTGCCATATTCGTAATAATATTGAATTGCTGAGTTTGGAATAATATTGATAACGATTGATGTATCTGTTGGAACCCCCACTAGTTCTTCTCCTGTGAAAGTGATTGTAGATGCTGCACTTACCACAGAAAAGCCCTGTAAGCAAAAAACAAACAGCAATATTCCTACCACAACCCACCGAAATGAAATCCAAAATCCCCTTGAGATCTTCAATGAATGATTCTCTTTGTTACATTTTTCGATCGTTTTCATAATACCTCCTTGGTTTGTGTCACCAGTACAAAATAAAAAAAATAATAACGATTGATCTCATTGCTTACATCCTTGAGGTGGGTTTATGACTACCGGACAACCCTCCCCTCCCACAGAAAAAGCAATGGGCAAAACCACATCATATTTACGAACGATTAAGGCATTGGGTAAATTGACATAACCTCCGCCCGTTGTTATTCCTTTTTCTGTTGTGAGTAATAATTCCAATGAAGAGGACTGAAACGCAATAGCTGTAATAATTCCAGGGAAAGTTATCTCAACCTCTCGGATGGAAGTTTGTTTGGAATAAGCGGAAGCAGATTGAAGACTGGATATGCCCAAGATCAAGAGCAGGACTAACAAAGAACTTCGTTTATTCATGTGTTTTTTAAATGAATTTGCGAGTCTAATTCGCATGTTAAAACGATTAACACAAGGCAAACAATTCATGTAAAAACTCTCCATGATTTGACAATAGAGGCCTTGTTAATTTAAAAAAGAATGGAATAGAAGGATTAAGACACTAAAAGATGAAATTCATTTAAACCAACAAAGACCCTAATTGTCTCTGAGTAATGAATTAACGATGAAAATAATATTTAGTTGTCAATAAAAGTAAAATGCGATGGATTGGTATTACGCGGATAGTTCAAGCAAGAAGAAAGAATATCAATTCTAGGGCATAATTAAAGTATAGGATAAAAAATATTAAAGTCAATAGAAAGGAATTTTTATTAATTTTGTCAACAATAGATGACGCAATTAGATGGGGTATTAAAAAAACAACTTTACAGTATCATAACTCAGGAACTTGTTTTCAGTAAACAAACGCAATTCATTCGGAGACTTGATATGAATAACATTTTTCTCTGCGCGATACCTGTTTATTAATTCAATTAGTTGGGGGCGTAAATGATAATGAATATTCCATATCATTTTCAACAATGGCCATGTCATGGGCAGCATTGGGCAGCCATCTGGTCCATCTACTCTTGGCTGAAATATACAAGAGAATTGTCTTTTTATCGCCCACCAATAATGAACCAGTAGTGGAAGATCAACAAAAATAATGGTGTCCGAAGCCATAAAGCGTTCTTCGATTAAGTTGAAAGTCCCCCAACCATCAATAATCCAACTTTCATGAGCCAAAATCTGATCGTGTTTAGTTTTTATTTCATTGGCTGGAGCAGGAGTCCAGCCTGGTTTCCATTGAATTTTATCTATTGGAAATAATGGGATATTGAGTGTTTTACTCAATTTCCTGCAAAGGGTAGATTTTCCACCGCCAGCGTTTCCAATGACAGAAATACGAGTCATAATCGATTTACCCATAACAATCATAAGTACCTTGTTCTTTTCATGCATTAACCCAAGTTTTCCTACTAACCTGGTTTGCTCCAATACTTAGGGAAATGGGAGTATCTTCAACGAACCAAAATTCGTATAATCAACAGATTAGCAGCTTTATTCTAACAGAGAATAATCCTGGAAGGATTCAAAAAATGGTGGATGGTGTTGCGCACAAACATTGGTGGCAGATCTTCGAAGTAGTCTTTGGTCTTCCTTTTCTGGTTGCGATAATTTTACAACTGGTTATCCCTATCCCAATCCCGCGAGGAATCCTCACACAAGCATTCGTACCTGTGGGTGTAATATTCATTGTTGTAGGTGGTAGTTTAGTTTTTCTTGCGCGTCGGGAGTTTGCTCGTTACGCTCAACCAACCGATCCTGGGCACCCCACAAACAAGATAATTACCACAGGTGTCTTCACTATTTCAAGGAATCCCCTTTATCTAGGCGGTGTTTTATTACTGGCAGGCATTTCTCTGGCCTTCCATCTTACCTGGGGGCTAATTCTTCTGATACCTTCCTTAGTTGCCTGTCAAGTTATTCTCGTCGTGCCTGAGGAAAGCTATCTAGCTGACAGGTTCGATGAAGAGTATCGGGAATACTCCACGAAAGTTCATCGCTGGGTGGGTCGTAAATAGGGATTGTTTATTCGATGAAAGCATGTAAAACTATCAGCCTAATAAACGTATATTGAATCTTTTGACAAATATCAATATGACGATAGGATTGAGAATTCGAAAGCCTTACATCCGGATTTCAAGCGTCAGGGTCACTTCATCTTCTACGTCGAGGTTTTTTTGTTTACGGATGCTGGCTTTAATCGGTACCAGGTAGAGACCGTCCTTGGGAAATAGGGCTGTATAAAAATTTGTATCATCCATCCGCACATCAACCGGGATGACTCCCCAGCCATAGGTGACAATTTTGGAGATGGATTTAATTGCCTGGCTTTGCTCCTCCGGAACTGTGACGAAGTAGAAGGGGGATGGACCCCGCCAGTAAATTATTTTTCCTGTGAATGTGAGAATCATAAGCAGAGTATAGTGCTTTTGTAGGGAAATAAATTACAGTGTGGAAAGTTGGTGGGAGATGGGTTGGTGAATCTACCGCTTTTATTATGGTTTCAGAGTTGCACCATGTTTTTTAATTCATAGATTTTCCTTTGTATGTACGTAAAACAGGTAACCACTTTGCGACTTAATCTTTTCCTTTTCGTTTTCGCGCATTAGTCTTTTCTCTAATCGTCAAAACTCCCTTACAGGCTCAATCTTCACAGGCGGATAGATTTGCTGGGGGACAGGAGGCATGGAGTTGTACACCCAATCTACGGTTACCACGCCGCTGGGGATGCCTGCCACCCGCTGAATGCCATTATATTCCCCGCGCATCATCACGGTTTCCATATCGAAGGACATACCAAATACAGCCATCCTCACCCCTGCTGGAATTTTTCGGTGTTCCTCGATAAACGCTCCTAACGCGAAAACCACCCGTGTGGCATCCAATGCCTGGGTTTGGATCAAGGGAAGTACCACCGGATAACCATCGCTGTCGACGTAGCTAATGAATTTGAGATTATCCAGTTTGTTGAACAAGCCATGAATCCAGGGGTTGAGTACTTTGGGCTTGGTTTCTTTCTTTGCCAGCGCTCGTGCGATGATGGTTTTGATGGCCGCAAAAATCACATTGCTCATTGGCAGTGCCATGCGTCCGCTCTGGTTGATCAGATCCATGTAATAGGCGGTGTGCACGCCAAAATAGGCATTGTAACGGAACATGGCCAGGTTGTTGTAGTTCTCCATCTCCGGCCCCTGAGTGGATTTATGGGTGTAATTAGCTTTACCCATCCAGAGTTGTTTGTCCAGCGACATGATCAGGAAGCCGGTTTTAGGGTTTTCCAGGATGTATTGCTTGCTGAGTCCTTCGGTGAATTGTCCCCACACCAGCTTGTCAGGTGCGTAGGGACGGATGGAGGAGAGCATAGTCAGGTGTGGTTCTCCTTGCGGGGTAACAGTTGCCAATAATCCCACCTTCAGTTCCACATCCAGATCACGAATATCTTTTTCGGTAAACAGGTTCATCTTATCCTCCTACTTGCACCCGGGCTGCGCCAGTGATGCTAATTTTTTCTATTGGCAAAGGGCTCGCAATCGCCCATTGATAACGGTCGTCTAATTCCTGTTGTGTGTATAGTTGAGTTGCTTCATACTTCCACTGCATTCCCAGGCGGCGGTATTTATCGCGGCAGAGGTTGTTGAAGGCACATAATTCCCAGCGTTCCACCAGTCCATCCAGTTCGGACGCCAGGAAATTGCCAATAGCAGCCAGGTTATCTGGGTGGTCGGTGGCATCAGGAATGAGCGGTGTACGAATCCACAGTTTTAAGGGATGTTCTGACCGTTGAATAAAATCACACACGAACAAAAGATTGCTCAAAATTTGTTGGTTTGGTTGACCGGTATTGAAGCGATGAGCTTCACTATCTATCAATTTCAGATCGAAAAGCACCAAATCAGTATGGGGGAGTACCTTCTCAAACTGGCTTTGTGAAACCATCCCGCAGGTATCAAGAGCGGTATGGATGCCCTCGGCTTGCAGACGAGCCATCACTTGCGCGCAAAAATCGGTTTGCAGGAGCGGTTCTCCGCCTGAGAAGGTGACACCACCTTCACTGGTCTGGAAGAAACTAAGATCTTTCAGCAGTTCTACCGTCAGTTCATTCACACTGATTTTTTTGCCCAGCAACTCCCAGGCACCACTTGGGCATTCTTTCACGCATTTGGCACAGGCATCACAGAGAGAGTGGTTGATAATGATCTCATCATTCACAAAACTCAAGCATCCCTGTGGACAAATAGCCAGGCATAATCTACAGCTGATGCAATTGGTCTCTACGCGATGCACCTGCACCTGAGGGGAGAGGCTTTCTGGGTTATGGCACCAGGCACAGCGCAAGGTGCAGCCTTTCATGAAGACGGTGGTACGAATCCCCGGCCCATCTTCGGTGGAGAGTCGTTGCAGGTGCAGAATTGTACCGGTCTCCATCATATTACATCCTATGGCTTTCACGAGCAATGATCTCGTCCTGCAGTTCCTTGCCAATGCTAGTGAAATAAGCGTTATAACCGGTCACACGTACCAGCAAGTGGCGGTAATTCTCGGGGTGCTTCTGAGCATCACGCAGGATATCTGCATTGATCATGTTGATCTGCAACGCTGTGCCCCCGTTTTCGATATAGCCGCGTAAAAAACCTTTAAATTTTTGTTTGTGTTCGGGATCGCGCACCAAGGACGGGCTGAAGGACATGGTGTGGCTGCCGCCATTCGGGAGCAAATTGATGTAATCCTCCCAATCCCCTTTGCCATCTGGTGCTTTCCCACCTAATACTTTGCCAACCGAGTTGACATTGGCGGTCGGGCCACTGGTATCCGCACCATTGGAGGGGCAGAGAGCATTGCTGAGGAATTGACCGCGCGGCCGTCCATCCGGACTGGCGGGCAGGATGAAGCTATCAGCCACCCAATAGTTCCAGCTAAGCATGCCCGGTCGGAATTGGCGATCGGTGCTCCTGGTCTTGTGCTTCCAGGTTTCTTCACTCCATAATTCCATGACTTGTAAAGCCAATGCATCAGCTTGTTCATCATCACGACCATATTTGGGGGCTTTGTGTTTGGCACGTGCTTGCAGCACCTCATGCCCGACCCAATTATCACGCAGAGCCTGCACCAGTTCAGCAATGCTGCAGATTTTCTCATCGAAAACCAGATACTTGACTGCCAACAGGGAGTCGACCGTGGTGGCGTAAGTGACAGCTTCGATGGTCACAAAACCAATCTCAGCACCACCTTGCGTCACATCCAGTCCCTTCTCCGCACAGCCTTTCACCAGGCAGGAGAGATATGGCGTGGGGGAAAATCGTGCTCGGATTGTTTCACCCTGCTCATATTGGTCGACAATTCGCTGGATGATGTGTCTGGTTTGGGTGGTATAGGCACTCCAGAATTCTTTCCAGGTGGCGAAGGTGGTAGGATCGCTGGTATCAGCCCCCCAGCGTTGTGGTTTTTCGGTTTTACCGCTCATACTGTCAGTAAAGGGGATCAGATCATACCCACCCGTAAGTGCCAGCTCAACCGCTTTGAGTAGGTTGAGGTTGGCATCCACCGTCCCAGAGCGGTCATTTCCGACCATGGTGTTCTCCAGGCAGCCAACCGGGGCATATTCATGCACATTATCCTTGTTTATTAGTTGCTCAATCCCGGCTTTTTTGGCTTCCATCAGCATACCAGCCATCGAACGCTCGTCAAAGTTGATCAGGAAAGGGGCACCCTGGCTATCGGCGATCATCTCAACAACCCGATCCAGTAATTCATCCGGTGAGCCGCGATGCAAGCGTACGTTGGGTTTGGGTTCCAGAATGGGACTCATCTCATCGATCACGTCCAGGAGGATATAGGTAAAGTCGTTGGTCATATCCTGTCCGTTCGCACCGATCCCGGAAAGGGTCATTAGCTGCCCATACCCGGCAGTGATACCCTGGTTGCCGCCAGTGCGGATCATTCCGTCATAAGCGGTGTTGGCGTGGATCCAGAAACATTTGAGGATGTCCTTGCCGTACTCGGGATCCATCCCTTCAGCGATCGATTTTTGCCAGAAGGGGAAAAGATACTGGTCGATGCGCCCGAAGGAAACACCGGGACCAGGGTAATTCTCATCGGACATCACCAGCATGTGGGTCAACCATAAAGATTGCACTGCCTGCCAGAATGTCTGCGGTGGTTTCCAGGGGACGATCTCCAGGTTGTGTGCCATCTGCATCAGCTCATCCCTGCGAACCGGATCATCTTCTGCTTCAGACAATTCCAGGCATACCAGACGGTATTTCTCCGCCAGATCACGAGGCATTTCTGATGCGGTGATCATGGCTCGTAATTGTGCACCTTTTGCACCTTTTTTCTCTGCGGGTGTCAGAGAGTTGTATTTATCTGTAAGGTCAGCTTGGATACCAGCCCAGCCAACTTCTAATACCCGAGCGTATCCCGGGATCAGATGACCGCTGGTAGGGCCGACGTTCCCATAGCCATGATTATGGAACCACAATAACGCCCGGCGTAAGCCATTCTTGCCTTCAATCAATTGAATGTATTCTTTGGCTTGCTGTTCATCCATGCAAGTCGAGGTCATGATATTGAAACGTCCCCCGGCAATCAGATCACCGGGCAGGATTTCCTGAGGAAGATAATTAACCATCACCTCTTTTACAAACCAGGCTCTCCGTTCGGGAAGAGACCAAGACCAGAAATCCTTATGGAGATTTACCGGGGTAGAGGTCTGCTTAAAGGCACTGCGGAAAGTTTTCAGGAAACTGTAGGTTTCCGGGACAATGTGGAAGGTCACTTCTTCATATTGGAAATCCCAATCGGTACCGGTTGTCCAGGAAGTGTACTCGTTATTCCAACGGCGATTGACCCCCTGGAAATAATAATCACGCAACCATTGTATGCGCGGTGAAAGATTTTTGGCTTGTTTGATTTGATAAGCCGGAGTAGTTTCCATAAGAACCTCCTATTTAAGTTGTTAAGTGAGGAAAAGAGAAGTTAAGAAAGGGGTAAGATCGAAAATAGATGCATTTCGCCATGTTTGAGCATGGCTGTCATGATTTGAGAAGCCTGGTCGGGATCGCCTTCTGCTATCGCCTGGTAGAGGGATTGATGAAAACTAATTAGTTCATTGGCAATCTTTCCCTCAGAGAAAGCGCGGTAAAATGCACCAGCCAGGTTGGTGTGGACTTGCTTGAGGGAGTTCAGGAGTAATGCGTACATCAGATTTCCGGAGGCACTGGCGATGAGTTGGTGGATGTTGAAATCATACTCCACCAGGGCTGGGATGTTATTGGGGGATAAGCTGGAGCGTTCTTTGAGCAGAGATTGAAACTCAATCAGGTCTGCTTCGCTGCGGTTCAGGGCAGCCAGGCGGGCGGTTTCGGTCTCGATGTGCAAGCGTGCCTGGATCAGACTGGTGAGTAGTTGAGGTTGGTAGAAGCCATCTTCATGACGCATGAGGGTCATCAGCAAAGCCATCGAGCCATCGCGTTTGAAATCGCAGACGAAGACTCCATGACGTGGTTCTATCCGCACCAGCCCTTTGGCGTCCAAGGCTACAATTGCCTGGTGTAAAACCGGCCGGCTGATCCCCAGGCGTACTGCCAAATCACGCTCAGAGGGTAGTTGCTCTCCGGGTGCTAACTCTCCAGAGAGGATTAATCCTTCAAGTTTCCGAATGCAGGCATCCTTCAAGCTGATGGATTGAATGGGATCAATTGTTTTAATCGAGGAACTCCTTCGTGTCTGGTAAAACCACCAGCCACTATTAAAAGTATACAGAAAACAAAGGGGAGAGTCAATTAGAAAGGTGTTGTTACTTGTATTAATTTCTCGATAAATTATCAAAAAGGAACACTTAAAGCTATGAAATTCCCTCTGAGAAGATTATTAAGTCAAAGATTATGCTATCAGAAATGACAGTTAATATCCTGATCAATTTCTCATAATCCCTTGCATTATTTAATTTCTTCGTTATAATTTAGACATGTCTAAATTATA
>CAYSFA010000019.1:0-27775 GCA_964430025.1 uncultured Anaerolineaceae bacterium
CTGGTACTTTCTGTCCAACCTGAACAGGTCCTTCCTGGGCATTTTTCAATCCCCAGCCCATTAATGCTAAAAAACCTAAGAGAACCGCAAATGCAACAACTACGATCCATCTGGGAAGCGGTTTTTTCTCAAGTGTTGGCTTTTCTTGTTGAAGATTTTCCATTTTCACTCCACCATTATTTGTCAGATTTTTCCAAATCAATAAGCGCTTTTTCAATTTCTTGAAGATATTTACCTTCGTTTTCGATTTTGGTTTGTTGCAAAACTTGATCAGGAGATTTTTTTAATCGCTTCAAATTTGTATAAACTACAAAGATTCCACCAACAAAAAATAGAGGTGGAATTATGTATACGAGAAGGTTTAATCCTCTTGCTGGGGGTTGTGCCAACACTCGATCGCCATATTGATCCACAAAATATTGCTTAATTTGATCTTCAGTCCATCCCTGCTCTAATTTTTCGCGAATTAAAGCTCTCCATTGCGCACACGCTTGAGTAGGGCAAACATCTAAAGGTACATTTTCACAAACCGGGCAATATAATTCATGGGCAATTGCGTTTACTTCATCATCAGTAATTGTCAGTGTTTGTGCATTAACATAACCTGTGTTTGCTAACAGAATCATTGTTATGAGTACAACAACTAAAGTTGAAAGGTTTAGGATTTGTGGATAGAATTTTTTTTGTAACATATGATCATCCTGGATTTATGAACCTGTCGATGCTTGTTTAGGAGTAGTTTTCACTACTTTCGTTCGAGAAAACTCCAATTCTTTTTCCGGGTCAGGCCATGCGGCAATTAATGAGCCAATGACCAAAAGAATTCCACCAAACCACAACCAATTTATCAATGGATTATGAAATACTTTAAAAGTAGCCCCACGTGAAGAAATTTGTTCCCAATTCACCAAAATAACATACAAATCATCTTCAATCGTAGTTCGCACACCTGGAATTGTCATGGGTTGCTGACTATCATAATAGAAATCTCGCCTTGGATATAACTCACCTAGATCTTTCCCATTCTTCGAAACAGACAATACTGCTCTGGCTACGTTTCTCCCATCAGCAACATCAAATTCCGCCAAACTTTGGTAAGTCACTGTATATCCTGCCAGTGAGAGGCTTTCCCCTGGTGCAAGTCGACCTTGGGTTTCGGTTTGGAATAATTCGATTCCCAAAATTCCGATCGCCATAAATACAACACTTAAGTGAATGATGTATCCACCATACCGTCTTCGATTTCTTACTGTTAAGCTCCAAAATGCTTTGAAATAGGATTCCCCGCTTCGACGATGTCTCGCGCGCATTCCTCTCCAAAATTCAAATATTGAAACAAAACCTGCGATTGATGCAACCCATAATCCGATCAATGCACCTACACTGCGGACACCACTTATTAACAAACCTATAACGACAATAAAAGAAGCAGTCGCTGGAATCCATAAGGCCTTTCCTAAGGTCTTCCAGGTAGAATGCCCCCAAGCCGAAAGAGGTGCGATGCCCATGAGTAATAGTAGCCCTGCGAATAAAGGTCCAGTGGTGCTGTTGTAGAATGGTGGTCCAACTGTTACTTTTTGACCCGTAAATAATTCGGAAATCAAGGGGTAAACCGTTCCCCAAAACACGACCACCAGAATTCCAATGAAAAGAAGGTTGTTTACCAGGAACAATGATTCTCGGGATAACAAGGAAGTCATCACTCCTTCAGAACGAAGAGTATCCCATCTTTTGATTAGGAAGGATAGTGAAATAATAAATGACACACCGATAAAAATGAAAAACATTGGTCCGATTGCACTTTGCGCAAAAGCGTGAACCGACGACAATACGCCAGAACGGGTTAAAAAGGTGCCAAAAATTACTAAAGAATACGTAAGAATTACGAGGATCATATTCCAACGCTTGAATAATCCCCTCTTTTCTTGAATCATGACCGAATGGAGAAATGCTGTACCTGATAACCACGGCATAAAGGCTGCATTTTCTACAGGGTCCCAAGCCCAATATCCACCCCATCCCAATACATCATACGCCCAACGACTACCTAGAATTAACCCTACAGAAAGGAACATCCAGGCTACCAAAGTCCAACGTCTGGTTAGGCGTATCCAACGATCATCTTTTCTTCCGGTTATCAAAGCAGACAACCCAAAAGCAAAGGGAATAACAAAGGAAACAAATCCTAAATACAACATTGGGGGATGAATAATCATTCCAGGATGTCGTAACAAAGGATTTAAACCTCGACCATCGACTGGATTGAGTAATTGACCACCTACAGGAGGAAACATTGCAGCAATTTCTTGACCTGTAGATGTTACCCAGAATCGTAAAAATGGATTTTCAAATACGATAATCATTACTAAAAAGAAAGCCAAAGTTACGGAGGTGACGATAATAACCCATGGTAGTAGATCTAAATCGCGATCCCAACGCCTCAATGTAACAGCTGAGCCAAATGCTGACATCAACCATGCCCAAAATACTAAGGAACCCGCCTGCCCCCCCCACAAAGCAGTAACTTTCAAATAAAAAGGCATAGTACTGCTGGTCACATTATAGACATACTGAACTTCATAATTTTGGTTCACTAATAATATGATCAAACTGACAACAGTAACCGTTAAAAGAGGAAAGGTTAGCAATAATGCTAACCTCGCACTTTCAACATATTTATATAAATTTCTTCTATCCCCAATGATTGCTGCAGTTATTGCATAGATACTGACAATAAATGTAATAATCAAAGAACCATATCCAAGATTTGGTAACATAGAAACTCCAGGCTATGAAATGATAATTAAATTAGCTTTGTTCTGATTGATCTGGAACAGCTTCTTCGTATTTGGTCGGGCATTTAAGGAGAAGTTCTGAAGCGTGAAATACACCATTTTCGTCTATTTGTCCGGTCATGATTGCCTGCGCTTCATTTTGCAATAAATCCGGCATGACTCCTTCATAAACAACCTTTAATCTGGTTGCATCAGGATTGTTGACAGCTTGGTGTAACACCATTGCCAGACCGCCTTGAGCATCAATTTCTTTATTGTCTCCAGGTACATGCGCGATTTCAAACTCAAGAATCAGGTTATCGGTATCGTAAACCATTGTTTCTCCAAGAACCGCTCCTGAAACCCTAATATCTTTATTGATAATTTCTTCCTGCTTATCTTTAATTTCATCAACAGTCAGAAAGTATTGAGCACCAGCTTTTGTATTGGTAACGATCAACAAAATTATGGCAGCAATAATTAACACACCACCGAAGATAAATTTCTTTTGATTGGGTTTTACTGGTGTGACTTCCTTCAACTCTTCCATTAATCCTCCAGATTTATGACGTTTCCTGATAATTATTCTCTCACACTGAGATTAATACAGTGTTAAATTTCATCTTATCTTTATCATTTTTGTCGAATTTCAAAATTATAACATTTTAACTTTGTTATTCATCTTTTTGTAAATGAGAAGGCATTAATATTCGTCTTTCCAAGGGATTTGATTCTCGCGCAGCAGTTCTTCCAATTTTCTGATTAAATCCATTTTTGGTTTTGATTTGTTCGTGGGTTGATTCAGAGTACGAATAATCAGGTTGACTATTTGAATAGCTGCAGAAGGTTTGCCCATTTTCAGCGCGTTTTCTTTATAAATTTTTAATTCACTACAGTCATTAATAAATAAATGACTGACTGTCTCTAGGAATTCGATAGGATTTTTCACCCATAGACCAGCAACAGAGTCCTGAACATATTTAGCATTTCCTGTTTCCTGGCCTGGGATAGCATCTACGATTATGATGGGTAATCCGGAGGCTAATGCCTCTGTAACGATTAGTCCTCCAGCTTTCGAAATGAGAAGATCAGATGCTTTCATAAACTCTGGCATATTTTCAACAAATTCGTACAAATACACTGGATGATGCCACTCAATATTTTCTAATTCTTCATATAACTTTTGGTCTTTCCCGGTGACTACTACAAGTTGGAATTCAAAACCTGAATGGTTCAGAACATTTAAGTTTTCCCGGAAATGTTCAACTCTTTTACTTCCAACTGCTAAAATAGTTGTCATTTTCTCGTTCCACCCTAATTGTTTTCTAAGATTTTGTTTGCTTTTATTCAATAAGAAGATGTCAGGATTGACTGGTATCCCAATTTCGTGGACATTCTCAGGGTCACAACCTGCTTTTATTGCATCTTCTTTCACTATTTGGGTAGGAACTATTAATAAATCAACGTTCTCGTTAAACCAAATATTATGAACAGTAGCTAAATCAGTAACGATGGTAGCCATAGGAGTGCTCAAATTTAATAAAGACCGCACTGCTATAAAGGGTGCTTGATATAAAGGGTATGTATTAATGATTACATCTGGTTCATGCTCTTCTAATGCCTCTCGAATGACCTCGAATAAAAATACGGTTAATATAGCTTCCAAAATTGACGTTGGAATCGAGGCATCACTAATTTCGTACCCAAATTTATACAATTCTGGTACATTCCTAACCCATTTATCATATTCACTTTGAGAATCTCGGAGGAAAAATGGAGCTTTTTTATTGTCAAGGGGATTGATTAATAAAACTTCAAAATCGTCTTCATATTTCTCCTTAATGGCATTTTTTATTGCTAATGCTGCACTTCGATGTCCAAATCCTGCGTCTGCAGTAAGGATTACTATCTTCTTTTTAGCATTCATTTTAATCTCGCTCTTTAGCTTCTTTTTGGTTCAATATATCTACCAATAATGATAAAGCTAAATCAGAAGAATAATTCTTATTTTGGATTCTGTCCCCATCAAACACTTTACTCCACGCCCAATCACCATCTGGAGATGAAATACTCACCCATACCAGTCCCACTGGTTTATTCGCCATACCACCACCAGGACCTGCGATCCCACTGACTGAAACGCCAATCAGTTTTTCTATCGGAACTTCTTTGGAAAATAATTTCCGCACCCCCAATGACATTTCTAATACAGTTTCCTCACTAACTGCTCCAAAATTTTCCAATGTTTCGGCTTGGACCTCTAAAATAGATCGCTTTGCTTCATAGGCATAGGCACAGATACCACCGAGATAATATTCTGATGAACCTGGAATATTCGTGATTCTGTGGCTTATCAATCCCCCCGTACATGACTCAGCTACCACGAGCTTAAATCCAAATTTGTTTAATAGTGGTCCAATCATAACTTCCAACAATTCATTCATTAAATATGCCATCCATTCCTGATCTCGATATCTTCTCTATTATAATTTGTTAAAAGAACTCAGTTATTCACCTAAAGGAAATTAATGCCTTCAGCAACTTTTCATTTTCCAAAAGGATTTTTATGGGGTACCGCATCATCAGCCTATCAAAATGAAGGTAATAATTCCAATACAAATTGGTCTGATTGGGAAAAAATACCTGGCAATATTCATGAGAACCAGACCTGTGGAAATGCTTGTGATTGGTGGTCTGGAAAATGGAAAGAAGATTTCGAAAGAATAAAATTGACCCATCAGAATGCTCACCGTCTATCGATTGAATGGAGCCGTGTCCAACCACGTTTAGATAAATGGGATGAAAATGCCATCGAGCATTATCGGACAATGATGATGGAATTACGTGACAGAAATATTATCCCTTTCATAACTCTTCACCATTTTACCGAGCCATTATGGGTTACGGATATAGGTGGTTGGGAAAATGAACAAACCGTTGAGTATTTTGGAAAATTTGTAGAGAAAGTTGTTGATGCCCTTAAAGAGTATTGTAACTATTGGATACCAATAAACGAGCCAAATGTTTACGTTCATGAGGCTTATATTGAAGGCTTATTTCCTCCGGGTAAGTCAAGTTTGTCCACTGCTTTCTCTGTCATGGTAAATCTTATTAAGGCACATGCCCATGCAAATTCAATCATTAAACGGATTCAACCAACGAGCAGGGTAGGAACAGCAATAAATTACCGAGCTTTCTGGCCAAAAAACGTTTCAAATCCCCTGGATCGGTGGATGAGCAACTTCATCGACTACCAATATAATCAGACGTTTATGAATACATTGGTTTTTGGAAAACTAAATTTTGCATTTAATAGGTACATGTTTCCAGAATCAAAGAACTCATTCGATTTTGTTGGAATAAATTATTATTCTGGGGATGAAGTGCGGTTTTCACCATTCAAATTCAAGGAATTCTTCCATGAACGATCTTTTCCAAAACAGGCTGAAATCAGTGAAAATGGTTTCATTGCTAATGCTCCACAAGGATTTGAAAAGGCAATAAAATGGGCTGAGAAATTCAGAAAACCAATCATCATTACCGAAAATGGGATTGAAGATTCTAATGATCGACTTAGACCACAATACATCATTGAACATCTACATAAAGTATGGAGAGCTGCAAATTTAAGTGTACCCATTAGAGGGTATTTTCATTGGACATTGGTAGATAATTTTGAATGGGAACGCGGTTGGTCTCAAAAGTTTGGGTTGTGGCGTTTGAATAAAGATGGTCAAACAAGAATTAGGACAAAATCTGTAGATTTATATGCGCAAATCTGCAAAAACAATTATCTCTCCAGCGAAATGATTTCGGAATTCGCACCACAAATTTATAATCGAATTTTTCCTGAGTAACCTTTATTCACTTTTCTCAATTTCTAAGTTAGGATCCTTTGGAAAGTAAACGATAAATTTTGTGCCTTTTCCTACTTCAGATTCGACATCGATTTTTCCATTATGTAAATTAATAATATATTGGGAAATTGATAATCCTAAGCCAAATCCAGAACTTGCACTTCTGGTTCGAGATTTTTCACCACGGTAAAAGCGATCAAATATTTTATTCAAATCCTTCTTCGAGATTCCAAGGCCATTGTCCTCAATGATAATTTTTCCAAAATCACCATCATCTATTAGGTCAATATTAATTTTTCCACCTTCTGGAGTATATTGAATTGCATTTCCTAATAAATTTAATAACACCTGTTTTATTCGATCTCTGTCACCAAGGATCTCTACAAGATCCACACTGTTAAGTTTTATTTCGATACGATTAGCTGCCAAAGTTTTTACATGATTAAAAACCTCACAAATAAGTTCATCCAGTGAAAATTTATTGAGGTTAATCGGAATTTCACCAGTTTCTGCCTGGGAAAGAAACAGAAGATTGCCAACCAACCTTGTAAGTCTATCAACTTCATTTTCAATACTCACAAGAGATTCAATATCTAATTGTTTATATTTTTTCATCAAACCAACCTCGCCTTTGATCACAGTCAACGGGGTTCTGAGTTCATGGCTTATGTCTGTGACTAATTGCTTTTGTGATTGGAGGATCTGATCTAATCTACTCAGCGTTTCGTTGAAGGCGAAAATCAGTTGCCCTACTTCATCTTCATTTTGATTCTTGGTAAATGGAATCCTTCTGGTGAGATCTTTTGTCTCAGTAATCTCCCTGGCGAAATCTGTTACTACCATCAATGGATTTAGCGTTTGTTTGGTAACAACCCAACTTAGAATAGCAGCGATTACCAATGCAATAATCAATAAAAATATCAACACCAATGATAATGTATTCAAGGTAATCTCAACGATCGTTGTGTCTATAGCGACTTGCAATATTCCAACCGGCCCCCTTGATGTTTCTATGGGAACTGTCAATACTCGTAATCTGGCGTCTTCCATAGAGCTGTTTCGGAAGACAATTTTTCCCTGTTTTAGTCCGTTATCATCCAAAGCAGCATTGATGTAACTTGGCTTTGAAATGATGAGATCGTTTGAGTTTTTCCAGATCTGTACATATTGATTTTCTATTGGGAAAACATCTATCGCGCTATCTGAAATGATTTGGTTGTTTGGAGTAACACTTAACCCATTAATAATCTGTTGAGCAGAAAGGGCTAATATTTGGTCAATTTGATTTACGAGGATTGAGTTTACCAGCCCATAAACCAACAGACCTAATATTGCTAATAAACCACCTATTAACCCGGTAAAAAGAAAGGTGAGCTTCCTTTGTAAAGACATTAAGGCGTTTCACGCATTACATACCCGACTCCCCGAACAGTATGAATTAAGCGAATTTCTCCTTTTTCTTCAATTTTTTGACGCAAGTATCGAATATAAACATCCAGGACGTTACTTTCACCGCCAAAATCATATCCCCATACCCGATCAAAAATTACTTCCCGTGTCAAAACCTGGCGTGGATGTCGTAAAAATAATTCTAAGAGGTCATATTCCTTTGCCGTCAAATTGATCGTTCTTCCCCCTCTGGTTGCAAGTCTGGTTGATGTGTCCAGTACCAAATCAGCCATACTCAAGGTTAAAGTTCTTTCTGATTTCGTTCTT
Source organism: uncultured Anaerolineaceae bacterium (assembly GCA_964430025.1). GTDB lineage: Bacteria > Chloroflexota > Anaerolineae > Anaerolineales > Anaerolineaceae > UBA6170. The sequence goes on from CAYSFA010000019.1 coordinate 8,348, forward strand.
CTAAGTAATGCGCGAATTCGTGCGGTCAATTCTTCTATTTCGAAGGGTTTAACCATGTAATCATCGACCCCCGCATCCAATCCTAATACTCGATCACTCGTTGTATCCTTCGCGGTAAGCATGATTATTGGTACATTATCTTCAGAGGTACGAATACGATCACAGAATTCAATTCCATCCATTCCTGGCAACATCCAATCTAAAATTATTAAATCAGGATGAAATTTCTTGTATACTTCAAACCCGGTTTCTCCATCAAATGCGCTTTCAACATTATATCCTTCGTAGGTAAGAGTCCGATTTAATACTCTGACAATTGCCTGATCATCTTCAACGATTAGTATTCTTTCATTCATAATAATCCTCTCAAATTATTTCTACGAACTATCTAAGTAATATTATAGATGATCTTAAGATTTCTAATAAATTTTCTGACTTTATCCTTTTTAGGAAAGAAATTGGAATATTCCCAATAAATCTGATCGATTATAATGATTTACATTATGAAGCTTAAGAACATAAGACCAGCAATTCTTGTTGAGCGAGAAGATCAATTAACTGACATGGTATCAGATTTATCGCAACAAGAAATTATTGGTGTCGACACTGAATCAAACAGCCTTTTTGAATATGAAGAGCGAGTTTGTATGATTCAATTTTCCACGAATTCAAATGATTATCTGGTAGATTCGATTCAGTTATGTGATTTATCAATTTTGGCTGGAATTTTTTCGAATGAGAGAATACAGAAAGTTTTTCATGCAGCAGAATATGACCTGATGTGTCTAAAACGAGATTTCTCATTTGAATTTAATAACATCTTCGACACAATGATAGCATCGCGTGTTTTGGGGAAGCCTTCATTTGGATTGTCTTCTTTATTGAATGAATACTTCAATATCTCAGTAGAAAAAAAATATCAGAGAGCTAATTGGGGAAGTAGACCTTTATCCGAAGAAATGTTGTTATACGCCCAATTGGACACCTATTATTTGATCCAATTAAGAGACATTTTGCTTAAGGAATTGGTAAATACAAATAAAGTCGAATTGGCAAATGAAGATTTTCTACGAATTACTGATGTTGAAGCGTTTATCAATAACAAAAATCATGATCAATATTGGAAAATAATTAAAGGGAATTCTCTTTCATCTCATCAGGAATCAGTTTTAATTGAGTTGTATTATTTACGAGATGATCTCGCAAAAAAATTGAATAGGCCACCATTTAAAGTATTCAGTAATCAGAACATAATTGATCTGGTAAAGAAAACTCCAAAAAACCTTAGTGAGTTAAGAAATGTTGATCATTTTTCACCAAAATTGATAAATAAGTACGGAGAAGATATCCTTAAAGCAATTCAGGTAGGATTAGAGAAGAAACATGTTACTCGAAAGCGAAAACCCAAACCGAGTCCCGACTACATTTTGAAATATGAAGCGTTAAAGGATTGGAGAAAGAATAAAAGCATTTCACTATCTGTCGAATCTGATATTGTGCTTCCAAAAGAACATTTAGAACAACTTCCTCACATGACGAATATTACATTAGAAAATATTCAACAAATTATGAAAAATATCCCATACAGATATAGTCTATTTGGTATGGAAATACTATCAATTCTAGAAAATATGGAGGGATTATGAAAGTACATTTTTATGGAGCTGCCAGAACAGTTACTGGATCACAATTGCTACTTGAGGTAAATGGATCCCGAATTTTACTTGAATGTGGCCTATTTCAGGGAAAACGGTCTGATACTTACCAATTCAACCAGAATTTTATGTTCGATCCAAAATCGATCGATGCATTATTGTTATCCCACGCTCATATTGATCATAGCGGCAATATACCCAATTTAGTTAAACAAGGTTTTTCAAATTCGATTTTTGCTACTGAGGCGACAGTTAGTTTGGCTGAGATTATGTTGCGTGACTCAGGACACATCCAGGAATATGATGTTCAGTACGTAAACAAGAAAAGAGCACGCCGGGGAGAGCCACCTATAGAGCCCTTATACACTTACAAAGATGCTGAAATTGCTTGTGATTTTCTCCGACCAATCAAGTACAACCAACCCATTGAGGTGGCAAAGGGAGTAATTGCAACATATGTTGATTCCGGTCATATTCTAGGATCTGCGTCAATAAATTTGGATATTACTGAAAATGGAAAAACCACAAAATTGTGGTTTTCCGGGGATATTGGAAGAGATGGATTACCTCTGCTGAAAGATCCGATCATGCCATCCAATGCGGATTATATGATTATGGAAGGTACCTATGGTGATAAACCTCATAGTGATCCTACTCAAGCTTTTTTGGAATTTCGGGAAGTAGTTCAAAAAACGATAAAGCGAGGTGGAAAAATCATCATACCTGCTTTTGCTGTTGGGCGAACTCAGGAAATGGTTTATTTCATCAATCAAATGTTTGCAGCAAATGATATTCCTCCGACTCCAATTTTTGTTGATAGTCCCTTAGCAGTTAATGCAACCGATATATTTAAAAAATATATGCACATGTTTGATGCAGAAACTCAGGAATTTATACTTCATGGAAAAAACTCCGCATTATCCAACTCCAATTTATCCTATACAAGATCAGTTGAAGAATCCAAAGCTATTAACAATCTAAAGGGACCTGCGATCATCATCTCAGCTTCTGGGATGGCTGAAACTGGGAGAATTCTTCACCATCTTAAAAATAACATTGAAAATCCACTTAATACAGTGATGATTGTTTCTTGGCAAGCACCACATACTCTAGGAAGAAGATTAGCAGAACGACAAAAAACTGTCAGAATTTTTGGACAATTATTCGATCGTAGGGCTGAGATTGCAACCATTGGAGGGCTATCTGCTCATGCTGGACAAACGAAGTTAATTGAATATGCCAAAGCTACGAAAGATACACTAAAGGGTCTTTATTTGGTACATGGTGAAGAGAAAGCGGCTGAAGCTCTGATGGAAAAATTTGAGGAGAATAGAATTGCGCCAGTCTATTATCCTGAACGAGGTGATTACCTGGAAATTTAATAATCCTGCTATAATTGTGAGGGTTTTTCAGGAGAGATGCCGGAGCGGTTGAACGGGGCGGTCTCGAAAACCGTTGTGGTCTTTTAGATCACCGAGGGTTCGAATCCCTCTCTCTCCGCAATAAAAAAAACTGTTTGCCAAATTGTGACAAACAGCTTTTTTGTTCTATTCCTAGCAATTACACCACCTGGTCTGTTTCAACCATACCCTCAAGAATTATTTCTAGTGCCATTGTGTGGCTGCAACGGCCTCGGCTTTGAAAAAACTCACAATCACATGCCCATTTTCCTTCTTTATAGGACACGAGATGAGGATTATTTTCACCACCAACAATAACCTCCATATTTTTCACCGAAAACCGATCTTTTTCCTGAGCATACCTTTTTGCTTTTTCTATTTTTCCAATCATTCCATAATCCATTTTTACCTAATCTCCTTTCAAAAATTTTTATTGTAGGAAACAAAAAGCACGCAAAACAGCGTGCTTTTCAATATTCGTATGTAATTAAGACAATTGTTTCCATGGATTCTCCTGGTTAATTCAATAATACGGATGTTAGGAGGAAATGTCAACTCGATTTTTGAAACAAAATCCCATCTTCGCTATCTATGTAATACGAATCCCAAATTTCTTGGACAAAGTATCCATTTTTTTCATAAAGATTAATTGCTTTGGAATTACTTTTTCGAACCGTCAATTTTATGGTTTTCAAATTCATTAGGGTTTCACACTCGTTTAACAGTTTTTGAGCAATTCCTCTGTTTTGATAATCCGGGAGAACTGCGATGGTAGTAATCCAACCTACTGAAGTTTTTCTATTTACAGTACCTGCAATGAATCCAACAAATAAACCATCCAGCACTGCTTTTAAGCGAATAATACCTGGAAGCGATAAAACACCAATTAAATCAATTAATGGCCATTGATCAACAGGGAAACAAATCTTTTCAAGGTTTCGAAGATCACCCAAATCCTTAATTGATGCTTGTGAAATCTCTACCATTTATGAAGAAATCAAGACCTCCCTTTTTCAAGGGAGGTCTGAATATATTATTCGGATTTCTTATTTTTAGCGACGAAGTCGGACAACAGACTGGTAAATTCCATTGGGAATATATACTTCGTTGATGGATTCGAAGCCATGGACTTTAATGTTTCAAAATATTGAAGCGTCATAGTCTGGGGATCGACACCTTTTGCGATAGAAAAGATTTTTTCAAGGGCATCTGAATAACCTTCAGCACGTAATAATTGTGCCTGTCGTTCACCCTCGGCTACCAAAATGGAGCTTTCTTTAATACCTTGAGCTTTAAGAATAGCAGCTTGTTTTTCACCGTCGGCTACATTAATATCAGATTCTCTCTTACCAACCGATTCAGTAACAACAGCACGACGAGTTCTCTCTGCAGTTAACTGCCTGTTCATTGCATCCTGAACATCGCGAGGGGGCGTGATCTCTCTAATTTCAACATTTGTAACCTTGACACCCCACCGCTCAGTTACTTCATCAAGCCTCATTCTCAAGGAGGTATTAATTGTCTCCCTTTCAGATAACACACCATCCAACATAATTCCACCAATAACGGAACGTAAAGTCGTGGTTGCAATACCTTGTGCGGCCAATTCGAAATTACCTACTTGCAACACTGATTGGATAGGATCAATTACTTTGTAATACCACAAGAAATCGATATTAATCGGGGCATTATCGTTCGTGATGGATGTCTGTGCAGGAATTTCACGAACTTGTTCACGTAAATCTACACGCACCGCTCGGTCAACAAACGGGATTAGGATGATCAATCCTGGACCTTTTGCTCCAATACAGCGACCTAATCGGAACACTACTAATCTTTGGTATTCGGGGACAATCTTAATTGCAGACCAAAGGAATAAAAGCCCTAAAACAATCACTGCTCCGATCAAGCAGGTTAACACAGAAAAATCAAAATTCATTCAGACCTCCATTTCAGAATTAATCAACTTTTTCAACCACGAGGGTCAAGCCCTCTATCTTCACCACTTTTATTTCATTACCTTTGTTTATTTTTGTTTCACTCCTGGCTGACCACTCTTCTCCGGAAACATAAGCTGTTCCTCCATTGAAAATATTAGTTCTCGCAATTCCAATATTCCCCACAATGTTTTGAGGGTCAAAATCAGGTGCTTTATCTATTGCTTCAATAATTTTCTTTACAACTACCCATAAAATAGGAGCATTTAATAACAGAACCACGAGAGCAACAATCGGTGAAACCGCAAAACCACCATTCTCAGATTTGAAAATCATAAATGAGCCCAAGTTAAGGAGAGCGATGGCGACGATGAGTAAATAATCTTTCTTAAATTTCCGATAGATAAAAATCATAGGTATGAAAGGAATTAAGAGTATCAATGCCCAATAGTGGCTAAGGTTTGAAATTATGCCGTAGCCAGCCAAAATCATGGAAAATAATCCAATGATTTCAACAACTCCAGTACCGGGTGTGAGTAAGGCCAGGACAGACAACATAAAACCAACAATCAATAATACATAAGCAATGTTCGGATCAATTATCGGATTCATGGTGCTAAACCTTTCTTCTATATTTCATTATACATGCAAACCGAAGAAAATTATTTGTTCATAAGTGTATTTCTTTAGATTCCTTTAGGAATTCCTCGTTTTGAGTAAATAAGTTTATTAAGGGTGAATTGAAACATGATAAAATTCCCCTTATTATCTTGTGAGGTGCTTATGTCTGAACCCATCTTGGTAGCAGTTGCCTGGCCTTATGCGAACGCTGAAATTCATGTTGGTAATTTGACTGGTTCGTATTTACCAGCTGATATTTTCGCCCGTTATCAACGCCTTAAAGGAAGAGATGTATTGATGGTATCCGGGTCTGATTCTCACGGAACACCTATCACTGTCCGTGCCGATTCTGAGAATGTTACCCCTGTAGATGTTTACCATCGATATCATAAGGGATTTTTGGAGCTCTTCCAAAGCCTGGGCATTACCTATGATGTTTTTACAAGCACACACACTGAAAATCATTTTGAAGTAGCCCAACGAATCTTTCTGGCATTAAATCAAAATGGTTTTTTGTACCAGGAGAGTCAGGAGCAATGGTTTTCACCAGTACAAAACAAGTTTTTACCGGATCGCTACGTAGAAGGAACTTGTTATATATGTGGATACGATGGCGCTAGAAGCGATCAGTGTGACAAATGTGGGAACTTGTTAGAAGCTGGCAAGTTAATAAATCCAAAATCAAAAATTGACGGTTCCGCCCCGGAACTACGTGAAACTACACACTTTTTTCTTGACCTAAGCAAATTAGAACCTAATATAGCCCCTTTTTTGAAAGAAAGAGAAAGCTATTGGCGGCAAAATGTGTTGCGCCAATCTTTAGGGCAAATTCAATCTGACGGATTGCGAGGGAGACCAATTACTCGTGATTTAGATTGGGGTATCCCTGTTCCATTAGAAGACCAAAAAGGGAAATGCTTGTATGTTTGGTTTGAAGCAGTAATTGGGTATCTCTCAGCAGCCATAGAATATGGCTTGATAACAGAAAACCCGAATGCCTGGCGACATTGGTGGACGAATAAAGATTCAAAATCATATTATTTTATTGGAAAAGATAATATCCCCTTTCATGCCATCATTTGGCCAGCAGAATTATTAGGACTCTCAACAACATTTGACGAGATGATGGGGGTAGAAAATCCAGAGACCCTGGTATTACCTTACGATGTGCCTGCCAATGAATTTATGAACCTGGAAGGCCGCAAGATCAGCGGCAGCCGCAATTGGGCAGTGTATGGTCGTGATTTCTTGACACGCTATGATCCCGATCCTCTTCGGTATTATTTGACAATCGCCATGCCGGAAACCCGCGATTCAGATTGGGACTGGAATGATTTCTTCCATCGCAACAATGATGAGTTAGTTGCAACCTGGGGTAATTTAGCAAATCGGGTGTTGTCATTTGCTTATAAACATTGGGAAGGTGTTGTACCTGATCCAGAGGAATTGACAGAGGTCGATTCGACTCTTTTGAAAACAATAGAGGATGGTTTTGACACGGTAGGAAAAGAAATTGAAGCTGTTCACTTGAGAGCAGCCTTGCAGGAAGTGGTGAGATTGGCTTCAGAAGTAAACAAGTATTTGGATACAACAGCACCATGGACCGCCATAAAAACTGATCGTTTAGCCGCTGCCAGAGCTATCTTCACAGCATTGAAGGCGATCGACTCTCTAAAGACCCTATTCGCCCCATTTTTGCCGTTTACTAGTGAAAAATTGAACAAGTTCCTTGGGAATTCCGAGAATCTGTTTGGAACGCAATCGGTAACTAACCGAAGTGACTCGTTGGGAGAACACATCGTTCTTCGTTACCATCCGGAAAGTGGTAAGGGTGAATGGAAACCGAGTGACTTAAAACCAGGTATGCGATTTGAGAAACCAGAGCCATTGTTCAAGAAACTCGACCCGTCGATTGTGGAAGAGGAACGGGCCAGGTTGGGACAGTAGTAAATTTACTAAAATAAAAAAACCAATCTAAATCACAAATGAGATTGGTTTTTTTTATAAATCTAAATTATGGTTTTTTTGTCCCAACAATTTTTTCTCTAGAGAAAAATGCGCCAAGTAATGCAAAAATCAGCTTAATTCCCACCATCAAATACATCAACCAATCGATAAGGAAAAAATAATCCTTTGCTAGGTTTTTTCGGTAATAAAGAAAATAGGATTTATGCCATTCCAAAATTCCTCGATACGGATCCGTTCTCGAACCCCCTTTACCTCCTTGATGAATCACACTTGCGATTGGCAGGTAATTTACCTTCCAACCAGCATTCTTTGCTCGAAAACAGAAATCAGTATCTTCCTGATAAGCAAAGTAACGTTCATCGAGATATCCAATCTCCTCGATTACTTCCTTTCGAATCATCATACAAGAACCAGATACGGCATCAACCTCAGCTATTTCATCTTCTGGTAGATAAGTTTTTACATAATTTCCCAGTTTTTTATTTTTAGGAAATAATCGATCCAATTTAAGAAAATATGAGAAAACCTCCAATGGTCTTGCAAATCCTCTTCGACATTGTTTTTGAAAACTGCCATCCTGATTTAATACTTTTGGGATACAAATCCCAACTTCTGGATGATCATCCATCCATTTCTTTAAGGTTTGAAAAGTTCCTTGGTTGATAACTACATCCGGGTTTAATTGGACTAAATAATCCCCTGTGGAGACCTTTAAGCCTTGATTCATTGCTTTGGTATATCCCAGGTTTTTTGAATTTTTTATAAGCCTTATTGTTGGATATTCTCTTTTAACAAATTCAACCACACCATCAATCGAACCATTGTCAATAATCGTAATTTCATAATCTAAGTCTGATTTAAATGATGAAACCAAAGTATGTAAACAAACTTTCAATGGTTCAAGTGAGTGGTAGGTAACTATATTGAATGAAAAGTTCATGCATCCCCTTACGAAATTCTTCCATAATATCAAGTTCTTTAAAAATCAATAATACTCTTTCCGATAATAAAAATTAATCTCTTAACATCAATTTTAGTGATTCTTTCCAAGTTGGAATTTGTAACCTGAAATTATCCTCAAATTTCTTACAATCTAAAGCTGAAATTGAAGGTCTCCTTGCTGGTGTTGAGAATTCCGTCGACTTTGCAGGTAGGATTTCTTTTACTTTGGAAGAGGATCCCGATGGAAGATTATCGATAATGGATTTTGTCCATTCATATCTTGAAGAATAACCTCCTCCAGCAAGATGATATATTGATTGGTATTGATTAAAGAAGGTAATCAAATTATTGTAATTATTCATTACCAAGAAACACGTAATTTCTGCTAACATTCTCGCCCAGGTCGGGTTACCTATTTGATCATCCACTATTCTTAAGGTCTCATTTTCCTGAGCCCACTTCATCACTTTTTTCACAAATCCACCAGACCTCATACTGTATACCCAACTTGTACGAAAAATAAGATAATCACAACCACTGTCTTGAATAGCAGTTTCGCCATCAAGTTTTGTTCTTCCATACACGTTAATTGGATTTGGAATGTCTTCTTCTATATATAAATTATTTTTGGTCCCATCAAAAACATAGTCTGTTGAAAAGTGTATCAAAGGAACCCCATTTTTTTTGCAGTAGATCGCGATTTCTCCTGGAGTAATTGCGTTAACTAGTGAAGCTTTTTCAATTTCGCTTTCTGCTTTATCAACATCTGTATATGCAACGGCATTATAAATTAAATCTGGTTTTACTTCGGAAATGAAACCAGTAACCTGATTCGGTTTTGTAAAGTCAACGTCGGGAAAATCAACCGCAATAACATCAGCAAAACAATAAAAGGTACGATGAGCTTCGTATCCAAGTTGACCGTTAGCCCCAAGTAATAAGATTTTCATTGACCTGAAAACTCCTTAATGATCTCGTGTAAATATTGCCCATAATCATTTCCTTCATACAGGTGTGCTAATTCGGATAATTGATCTAAATCGATAAACCCTTTCCGAAAAGCTATTTCCTCTGGACAAGAGATCATCATTCCTTGTCTTTCCTGAACAGTTTGAACAAATGTAGCGGCTTGGAGTAAAGCATCGTGTTTACCTGCATCTAACCAGGCGACTCCTCGGCCTAATACCTCAACATTTAATTCATTCATTTCCATATAGATCCGGTTGATATCTGTAATTTCTAATTCTCCTCTGGGTGATGGTTTTAGATTTTGTGCCATCGCAGTAATTTTGGAATCATAGAAATAAATACCAGGGACTGCATAATTTGAAAGCGGTTCTTTAGGTTTTTCTTCGATACTATAAGCTTTTCCATTCGAATTAAAAGCAACTACTCCATATCTTTCAGGGTCTCGGACCGGATATGCAAAAATCGTAGCTCCTTTCTCCCGATTAGCAGCGGACTGCATAATTTTTCCTAATCCTCGACCATAAAAAATATTATCGCCAAGGATTAATGCAACTTTTTGAGAATCTACAAATTCTTTTCCGACAATAAATGCATCTGCTAATCCTCTTGGAGCCGATTGAACTTTAAATGAAAAATTTATTCCCCATTGGCCTCCCGAGCCTAATAATCGTTCAAAGATCGGTAAATCTTCCGGAGTACTTATGATCAAAATATCTCTTATCCCTGCCAACATTAACATAGATAATGGATAATAAATCATCGGTTTATCATATACTGGTAATAATTGTTTACTAACTGCTTGGGTTAAAGGGTATAACCTTGTCCCTTTTCCACCTGCTAGAATAATCCCTTTCATCTTTCCTCCCTTTTTTGATAATTCTTTGTCATCCAATCCTCAAACGCGATATTCCCCGTAACACTCTCAATCCAATTTTTATTTTTAAGATACCAATTTACTGTATTTTCCAATCCTTCTTCCAAGTTATATTTAGGTGACCAACCTAACTCTCTTCTAATTTTAGAAATATCCATGTCATACCGAAAATCATGACCTGGTCTATCTTTGACATAGGTTATTAAATTCTCATGTGGATAATACGGCGAATCAGGTAATTTTTCATCAATTAATCTGCAGAGTTCCTTTACAATTCTTATATTAGGAAATTGATTTTCACCCCCAATATTATATGTTTCTCCCTCAATCCCTTTTCGCAAAACTATGACAATTGCTTCACAATGGTCTTCAACAAACAACCAATCTCTTATTTGTTGTCCATCCCCATATATTGGCAAGGGTTTTCCATTCACTGCATTAAGAATAATTAATGGAATTAGTTTTTCAGGAAACTGAAAAGGCCCATAATTATTTGAACAATTCGTGATAGTTACTGGCATCCCGAAAGTATGATGATAGGATCTAACTAAATGATCACTGGATGCTTTGGACGCTGCATAAGGTGAATTTGGGGAATATGGAGTATTTTCAGTAAAGGCTGGTTCACCAATTTTTAACATTCCAAAAACTTCATCCGTTGATACATGATGAAATCTTTTTCCATCAAAACCTCCATTTGCTTTCCAAAAATGTCTTGCTGCTTCTAACAAGGCATATGTTCCAACTATATTAGTTTGAATAAAAGCACCTGGTCCTTCAATGGAACGATCGACATGTGACTCAGCTGCGAAGTGGACAATGGTGTCAATTTGGAATTCTTCTAATATACTTTCTATTAATCTTTGATCACAAATATCCCCTTTACGAAAGGTATATTTCTCATTTGATATGTCCGATAAATTTTCCAAATGACCGGCGTAAGTGAGTAAATCTAGATTAACAATCGACCATTCAGGTTCGTTCTTCTGAACAAAATGAATAAAGTTTGAGCCAATAAACCCAGCCCCACCAGTTACTAACAAATTTTTCTTATTCATATACCTCCGCATCCTTAAATAATTTTCCATTTGCATCCTTTGAAGATAGGATTGGAGACACTCCCTCTTCAATTGGCCACTTTATGCCCAAATCCGGATCATTCCAAAGAATTGAACGTTCATGTTCTGGAGCATAGAAATCAGATGTGGAATATTCAACTTCAGCCCAATCACTCAAGACATAAAAACCATGTGCAAATCCTGCTGGAACCCAAAGTAAGTATTTATTATCTTCGGAAAGAATTACACCTTCCCATTTTCCTATTGTTGGTGAAGATTTACGTAGATCTACTGCCACATCATAAATTTCTCCCTTGATCACTCTGACCAATTTACTTTGACTATTCTTAATTTGGTAATGCAACCCTCTCAAAATATTTCTCTTTGATCCTGAATGATTTTGTTGCGCTATTTTGATGTTTATTCCAGATTGTTTAAATTTTTCCTGATGGTAACTTTCAAAAAAGAAACCTCTATCATCTCCAAAAATATCTGGTTTTATAACAATCAAATCCGGTAATGATAACTCTTCAAATTTCATGAATCCTCTACCTGTTCTGACTTTTTCTATAAAGGTCTATAGCAGTTTCTGGATCACCAACAAATTTCATTTCCCCATGGTCTATCCAACCTACTCTCGTAGATTGCTCAAGGATTGTTTTCATACTGTGTGCAACCAATACGATTATCGTTCCATTTTCCTTAAATTCATTAATTCTGTCAAAACATTTTTGTTGAAATGCCTCATCACCTACAGCTAAAATTTCATCAACTAGAAGAATATCTGGTCTTGAAGCTGTCGCAACCGAAAAACCTAATCTTGCCCACATACCTGACGAATATGTTCTGATCGGTGCATCTATAAATTCAGAAAGACCTGAGAATTCAACAATAGAATTAAACTTTGCTTTCATCTGATCACGACTAAAACCAAGTAATGCTCCATTAAGAAAAACATTTTCTCGTCCTGATAATTCGGGGTGGAAACCAGCACCTAATTCTAAGAGAGGAGAAACACTTCCATGAATTTCGATTCTTCCAATCGAAGGAGGTAATACACGGGCGAACAGTTTCAACATAGTACTTTTACCTGCTCCATTATGGCCAATGACACCGAGAACCTCTCCGTGGTGGACTACCAAATTCACATTCTTTAAAGCGAAGAATTTTTTATGCTTTACCTTGCCTTGAATTCTCCTAATCACGTATTCTTTCAGAGTACCAATTCTCTCAGATGGCATTCTATATTGTACAGATACATTTTCAAGTTTAATTTTATAACTCATGGAGCCCTTATAATTTATATGCAAATTCATCAGATCGATAGGAGAATATCAACCAACCAAATACGAATACCCCAACCGCAATAATTGCTGGGAAAATAAATTCATTCAAATATGGCAACCTTCCATAAAAAACGGGAATTCGAAATAGTTTTACCAATCCGTACATTGGATTAAAAGTTGAGATCAGAAAATGAATATTATCCGGTAATATTTCTTCTGGATAAATAATTGGGGTTAAGTACATCCATGCGGTCAAAATAATTTGATACATTTCTGCCACATCAGGAAAATAAACAGCGAGTGCGGAGAGAATCAATCCAAAACCCAAAGAAAACATAGCTAATAACAATAATGGAATCGGAATAAAAACAATCGAAGCCTTAATCGGAACATTTAAAACCAACATCACAATCATCATTGGAATAATTGCCAACAATGTATTAACAATTCCAGTTCCAATAGCAGATAATGCAAATGATGTTCGAGGCATATAAATACGTTTGAGTAGTCCTTCTCCCCAAACAAGATTAACCATACTTGCATTAGTAGTCTGTGAAAAGAAATTCCAAGCAATCAGCCCACTCAAAACATATGCAGGATATCCTTCAGTCATTTTGAATACTTGGGAGAATGCGATTGATAATACAATCATCGTCCCTAATGGATTCAGCATTGTCCAACCAACCCCAAGGAATGATCGTTTATATCGGGTGACAATATCTCTGCGTAACAATTGGAATATTAAAAATCGATAATGATAAGCTTGTATTAATTCTTCAAAAGGTTTAGCTGTTTTGTATTTAGCATCATAAATATACACATTTTTATTTTTTGCCAAATTTCACCTACTCATTTTCCGGAACTTCACTTGTAAGCAATTCTTTGTTTTCTGGTACGAAAATCAATTCAGAAGCCAAATACCTACCGACTTTGGTTTCTACCCATTTTCCAATTATATATACTTCCAAGTCATTCAGAAAGAATTCTGGTGGGTTGTCAAGTTTATTTGTTACCCCAGTTACAATTGGAGAGACAATCATGAAATTCAATTGGTTGTAATCCCTGGCAATTATCCAACCCATATTATTGATAGGTTCTCCCTCTCCTGAATAATAAAAACGTGGATAAAAGGCTTTGGTATTTATCACAACCACATTCGGCTTATTCAGGATTTCCTCAAGTTTTACCTGATCAAACTCCAAATTACTTGTAGAAAGTATCTGCGTTAATTCCTCTTTAGATATTTCTCCCCCATATTTTGGATTTATCAACATTTCCGGCAAAAGCATTCCAACAGCCACAACAGAAAGGAAAATTATCCCACCCCATGTGAATTTTTTGGATCTTTTCTCGGGCTCGTAACTTCCCTCTTCCTTTGAATAAATCAGGGATTTCGGATGGGAATTAATTAAGTTTAGCTTTGAAAATAACAACGAAATGACGAAGATAAAACCCACCATATAGTACAGGATAATCACCCAATCAGTCACAATTACATATCGCCAACCGGAGACCCTTGCCAACCCGTTTGATAAATTGTAAAAAAGGTGCACTGATAATGGGAACAAACCAAACCATCTGAGTTTCTTAAAGGCAATTGATACCCCTAAACCAATAAAACATAAATTGATTACTATTGCCAAGAATTGCCTGATATTGATTTCACCAAGCCAGTTTTCCTGGATATATGTATTATTCTTAATTACTCCTGAAATTGATTCCAAGAAAATCGAATTTGGAAAAATCAGAATGGAGTGTATTTCATTGTGGAGGAAATTAGCAGTCGTAAATCGAGCAACATTTACGATTTCAGATAATCCAAATTCATCGAATAAATTGTCAGAATTAACTTCAGGCATTAACATTGGATCTGATTTTATCGAATTCGGTTGGGATTGTTCAAGTTTCTGATCTTCATCAACATTGAATCTGGTTTCGATGACCATTCTAAACTTCTGTGGTTCCACACCAAATTCACCAATTTGCATGTAATTTCTCATCATCCAGGGGAATAAAAAGATAAAGATGGAGAAACCCAGGACAGCACTTCTCTGAAAACCAACTAACCTTTTTGTTCTTTTTTTAAGAAAAACTACAAAGAAGATGGGAATAAATACAAGCAATAAATTAATTCTCATGAGCAAACTAATGCCCATTACTCCGCCTGTTAATACTAATAGCAGGTGATTTTCGTTCTTCTGAAAGTACCAAATACTTATAAACAATGTAATCAGTAACGCAAAAAAGCCTGCCCAATTGTCAGTCATGTATAGCTTTGAGTGGACAATTTCCATTAATGGAGATGCCTGAAACGCGGTTAATTCTCTTAATATCGCCATCATCCCCAATGAGATTCCAACAAAAGGAGAAAAGAGTTTTTTCCCGAAATAGAATAACAATACCGGGAAAAAAGCATATAGAACCGTTTGTAAAAATATTACACGTAAATAATCTTGCCCCATAATTTTATGAAATATGAACAACATGAAACCATACAATGGTCTTTGAACATAACCACGATTGTAATAACCTTCCCCATTCATCAGTGTTTGAGCAGTCATGTCATAAACATGTGCATCAGAATATGGATAATATTCATAATTCGGGGGTTGCACTTTTGGGGCAAAAAAATGTGGTGTGAATGGTTCAAGATTCCAAATCAAGATCGCTAAGAAAAACAAAAATATCGGAAAAATTCCAATAAATTTTTTAAATTTGTATTCCTTATCCTTGAACAGGAAATTCATATAAAAAGGAATAAAAATCGAGATTATCAAAACCAAGGGCAATATTGGGGTTGCTGCACCACCCCAAAAATCATGGTCAATGTCCAAACCAATTCTTGTTGTGACCAAGAAAACCCAAACCAGAATGATTGTGGTAAAGAAAATTCCCAAAACCTTTTTGTTTACTAAGTTACTAGAATTTGGTTTAGTTTTCGAAATATTTAATTTTCTTAGAATCAAAAATTGAAAGATGATGACAGCAAATAATACAAATAATGGTTGAATACGACTGTAAATCACCTCATATTTTCCGAACCGATAAGAGGGGAAAAATATGAAGATCCAACAACCCAGCATAATTATTGGCTGTAAGAAAACAATCTTACCTAAGATTTTTTCACAAAATATAATAATTTTTGACTCATAATTTCGGTTTTTCGTTCGATATAACTGGACACTGCTTATGAGTAAAATCCCAGTCATAATGGTCAAAATAATTAATCGATTCAATGATAGACCCATAAAAAAAATATTCTTAGGGTCAGTAGGAAGGGATGCTAAATAAGCAATTGCTAGTATTGCTTCAATTCCACATAATAAATAAAATATCCGATAGGGAAATTTTTTCTTGTCACTCATCGAAATTGAATTATACCTGATCTATAATTTAAAACACTTTATAATCATATTAGCCTAACTAATCATAATGCGGACTTATGGGAAATAAATTTACAAGTGAAAAAATATTCCAGAATCTAATCCAATTTTGGTGGGTGATTTTAATATGTGGTATTGTGGGGACAATAATTTCCTACTTTATATCGATCCTTTTTTTGAAACCGATATATGTTGCTGAATCAAAATTATCTGTATCCATTAATTTTAAAGAGGTTGGCCATTTATCTCAATATGAACAGGATCAGATGATTGGGAACATAACTAGTCTTTTCCAAACATCCGAAACTATCCAGGAGGTAGTAAGTACCATCAATGACGCGAGTCTAGATGTCTCCAATTTCTCCAATTCATGTTTTTTAGAACGCCAAGTAAATGAAATCCTATTCCGTTGCAAATCAACTGACCCTTCCGTAAGCCAAAAGTGGTCAACAACTTGGGCGAATATTTCCCATAAAAAATTAAGCGAAGCATTTACACATGCTCTGGAATATGAAAAACTTATAAGGCTTCAAAATTCATATCAGGATTGCGTTGAAGAGTCAATTCTCCTCTCACCAGTAAAAATTGATTGTGAAAAATTAATTCCTTCCAATTTATCTTCCGAGGAACAACTCCAAGTTATCAATCAGGAATTTCAATTGAGTAAAAATATCCACCCAGGGTTCGTTTTTTCAGATGTAATTCCTGCGTCAATTCCTGATAAACCAATCCGTTATCAAACCAATACATTAGTTGTTTTAGGTGCATTCTTTGGGATATTTCTGTCTTTTTTGTTCGTCTCATCAATAAGAAATGAAAAATAATCAATATATCCGCTTGATTGAATTCTTTTGGTATGTCCTAATCTTTCTATTACCGATAACCAGCTTACCATTAGCAAGTAAAATATTGCAGTCAGAAATGGTTGCAGCCCCTTCGATCATAATATTGCTTCTATTACTCATTTTCCTCATTCTCAATAATCAAATCAATCTCCTTCAAAATAAAGCTTTTTACCCATTAATTATTTTCGGATTGATTGCGATCCTATCATCTTTACTATCTTTTTTGTTACCCATTCCCATTCAGAAAAATTTTCAAATTGGTCGAAATATTTTGGAAGGATTGATAACCTTGGCAATAGGTATTTTGTTCTTCTACGTCACGACCACTATCACCCGAGACCAGGATATCAGAACAAAGACCTTAAGAATTGTTTCAATTAGCTTCATTCCTTTATGTATTTGGTGCTTTTTTCAGTTTGTTTTTGGGCAAATCATAGGTGACTATCCTGATTGGATGGTGTCCTTTCAAAAATGGATCTCCACCTCAGGAGCACTCTACAACAATCGCCTCACGGGTTTCGCCTTCGAGCCTTCCTGGCTTGCCCACCAATTGAACATGTTTTATATTCCAATTTTTTTGGGGTCAAGTTTTTCCCGTCATAGTGCATTTAAAAACTTATGGAAAAGAATTATTTTCGAAGACTTATTGTTACTATTATCCATTTTTATTCTTGTGTTTTCGAAATCAAGAGTAGGTTGGATCACTTTCATTTTTATGGCATTGTTTTATTTATTCAAAATAAACAACATACTAATCCAAAAATTATCGCACCTCAAATTCGTTGTAAACAAGAAAACCTTTCAAAAATTCATTCCCATAATACTTTTCATTTCCTATTTGGTATTTATTATTCTAGGCTTGTTCTTTTTCAGTAACTTTGATTCTAGAATGGAGAATTTGTTCAACCTGGAATTTTACAAAAACAGAAATATATTTTCCATTGCGAATGAATTCGTTTTTGCAGAGAGAATTTTATATTGGCAAACTGGCTGGCAAATATTCAATGATTTCCCCGTATTCGGTGTTGGGTTGGGAAATTCTGGATTCTTTTTTAACGAATATTTACCCTCTTTTGCTTGGGCATTAGATGAACCCAGACATTTGCTTTTCCAAGCCAATTACCAGGGAAATATGAAAAATCTTTGGTTTCGGTTGTTAGCAGAAACCGGCATGATTGGCTTCTTGTGTTTTATTACCTGGTTAATGCTGATATTCCTGATTTCCAAAAAATTTGATAATTCTGGCAACAAACCATTACAACATTGGGGGTTTATAGGAAAAATAGCAATCATTGCTTTGATCTTCGAAGGGTTCAGCATTGACAGTTTTGCTTTGCCTTATTATTGGATCATTTTTGGGTTGGTTTCTTCAAATTTTGAAGAAAAGGAGTTTAACTCTAATTCTTAGCAATTTCGCTTTTTCTTCTACCTCTAATTTCTTGAAACACTCCTAATAAAATAATTATTATTAATACTAGAATTAATATGCCTGCCATATACATGATTGGTAAATTATTGAAGATCCCAAGATACCGGGCAATATACCATTGCAAGAAAAATAGAACAAAGATTGATTCAGCAATTATGATTTTCTTAAGCCAATGATCTTTAATCCGCCATCCATACGAAAAGCCTTCACCAATCACGTAGGAAATTATGAGAAGAAAACTGATCCGATAGCGGGGGTTATCCCACATATCTCCTCCAGCTCGTATGGAAGATAGAACGATCCAAAAAATACTAATGGTCCAAAGAATTCCAAATAGAATTCTCTTCCTTTTGTCAATTTCTCGGAAAAAATAAATAATTCCATAGACAAGCCCCGGAATGATCAAATACCATCCCAACGCTCTCAATGAATTCAAGATTCTCCAAAAAAGTTTTGATGGTTCGATTAATGCTGCTGGTAAAACAGGTTGAAATAACCCATACAGAGCAGCGAATACCAAACGATACCTTTCTCCAATAATCGAAATAATGTATTGAACAAACCCTGAATTTCTTTCGAGAAGCAAAGCATCCCACTTTGCTGCTTCCACTATCCAATTAAATGAAAAATAAAAAGCAATTATGACAAATATCAGAATTCCTAAATAAACAATTTTTGTTTTTAAGAAGGGAATCTCCTTAATGTAGTTTTTAAATAACATCCAAACGAAAAATGTAAAAATGAGGAATAATCCAATTTTTAAAGATACAGTGATTAGCAAAATGGATATCAAAGAAAACAAAACCAGACGATTTTTCAATTTCAGATCTGAGGAATGAATAATCCAAAAAAGTATTCCTGATAACCCAAATAATAATGGTTCTCGCATTTGAGAAGAACTAAATAGAATCGCATCCGGGTAAAATGAAAAAACCAAAATCATCCATTTGGATTTTCTCGAAAACGTTCCCTCCCCTTGAAGATCCAGCAACCCTTTAGAAAATAATAGGATACCGATACAATTAACAACTGCCACTAAAAAGATAATATTAAATTGCGCA
>CAYSFA010000020.1:0-7108 GCA_964430025.1 uncultured Anaerolineaceae bacterium
CTTTTCAATAACTTCCAAACCACCCAATCCTTTGAGCCATTTTAGTGTTTGTAAAGCGGTATAGATGGCAAAAACAGGAGGAGTATTGAACATAGAGCTGCTCTTGATGTGGGTACGATAATCAACCATTGTTGGGATTGGTCTGCTAACTTTGCCTAATAAATCTTCTTTAACAATCACGAAGGTTAATCCAGCCGGAGCTAAATTCTTCTGAGCACCACCATAAATCAAACCATATTTTGAAACATCCATTGGACGACTGAAGATATCTGAAGACATGTCTGCAACCAAAGTAACGGGAGAATCAAGATCTTCTTTAATTTCGGTTCCATAAATGGTGTTATTTGTGGTGATATGGAAATAATCCGCATCTGTTGGTACTTCGTAACCACGAGGGATATATGTGAAATTCTTGTCCTCTGCTGAAGCAACCACCGTAACCTCACCAAATAATTTTGCTTCTTTGGCGGCTTTCTTTGCCCAGCTACCGGTTACGAGATAAGCTGCTTTTTTCTCAAGCAAATTATATGGTACCGTGAAGAATTGTGTGCTAGCTCCACCGCCCAGGAAGAGAACTTTATAACCTTCGGGGATATCCAATAATTCACGGAAGAGTGCATTTGCCTCTTCATTAACAGCATCTACTTCTTTACTGCGGTGGGAAACTTCTAAAATTGATAAACCTGTACCAGCAAAATTTTTCACTGCTTCAGCAGTTTGATCAATTGCAACTTGCGGTAAGATGGAGGGACCAGCATTAAAATTGTGTTTTTTCATTTTGTTATCCTTTTTATTAATTATTTTTCATGTAACAAATCAATTATAAAGAAAAGACTGTTAAGTTACATTTGACAATCATCCGGTTTTTTGTGTATTTTGCTCTTTATAATATGTGTTTTGTAGACATTAGTTATGGATTGTCCCATCAGGCATGATTGCGCCGGATAAAGACCTGGCTCTCAATATTTTATGATCAGGTACATTAGAACCAGTCAAGTCCGCACCAGTTAAATTTGCATTCGTCAGATCCACACCACCGAGATTTGCATCAATTAAGTTCGACTCTGATAAATCAGCTTCAATCATGTCTGCTTCGGCCAAATTTGCTTCTCGTAAATCTGCTCCACGCAAATTTGCTCCTCGAAGGTTTACCTTTCTTAAATCTGCACCAACCAAATTCGCATTTTCTAAATTGGACCCTCCTAATTTTGCTTCAATAAAAATGGCCCCTCTCAGATCTGCTCCACTGAAGTTTGCGTTATATAAAATAGAGGAGCTCAAATCTATCCCCTGGAGATCTGCCCCACTCAGATCAATATTGCTTAACCATAATGGTCGCTTCTGATTGAGCAATACATATATTTCGTATTTGGAAAACTCTGTCATTTTTTCCTTTCCCCTTTTAGGTTTCAGGATACTAATTTTCTGATTAAGGGTGATGATAATTTATTGTATTACAGATTCAGTCAGGTAATGAAAAAATGTCCAGTTTGCCTGGACATTAGTTTTCTAATTAAGGAAAGAATTATTCAGATGCGACGCATCGAAAGCCTAAATTTTCGTACCAATACTTAGGCACTGATTTGTAGCGTAATGTTGCTCGAATCCACCAGGTTCCATTGCTCCATGGGCCACCACGCCAAATATGATAATATCCATCAGGGTCTTCTCTTCCATCCGTTGATTCATAAGGATATAACAACGGCACTGAACTAGTCCATTCCCACACATTGCCTGCCATATCCATCACGCCATAGGGACTGGCACCATTTGGATAACTTCCTACTGGGGCTGTATCGGCATAACCATCATCAAACCCCGGATTTGCATGACCTCTTGTGCAATTCTTATCACAAAAATTTGCTTTATCCTCGGTAATTTGATCATTTCCCCAAGGATATTTCCTTCCATCCGTTCCTCGAGCTGCCTTCTCCCATTCAGCTTCCGTGGGGAGGCGACCTCCAGCCCATTCACAAAAGGCACTTGCTTGCCACCAATCCACCATAATCACCGGATAATTATCAAACTCCGGATTACCATAATATTCTTCTCTGGTATTGGAAAAGTTCACCCAGGGAGGTGTACACCCGCCATCTTCTACACAAAGTGCATACCTTGAATTCGTTACTTCATATTTATCGATCCAATATGCATCTAGATTAACCGTATGCTCAGGAACTTCGGGATAAGCAACACCATTATCCAAGAAATGTTGTGCATCAACATCATTTGTCCCCATCAGGAATTCACCAGCAGGGATAAAAATTTGATCAGATTGGTCTTTTTCGTTTGTTCGAAAGTTAGGGTCTATCACTTCAGTGGGTGTAGAAGTAGGTTCAATGGTGGCAGTCGGTGGTACCTGAGTAAACGTAGGTTGAGATGTATTCGTTGAAGTAGGCTCCTTGATTTCAACTGTTTCCGTTGATGGTATCGTCGGGGGCTGGGTTGCTGCTGGAACTTCACCTGGAGAACATGCACTCATTATGAAAGATAATAAAAATATCGTGTTCAAAAATAAAATCATAGGTTTTTTCATAATTGACAATCCTCATCAGGTATGAACTGCAGAATCCAGATCTTTGCCTACAAATTTTACTACTATTTTTCAAAGCAATCCTTGTAAAAAATCTTATTTTCCTTGAAAAATAATTTACTCATTTGGTTAAGTATT
The DNA here is from genome assembly GCA_964430025.1 of uncultured Anaerolineaceae bacterium. Taxonomy (GTDB): domain Bacteria; phylum Chloroflexota; class Anaerolineae; order Anaerolineales; family Anaerolineaceae; genus UBA6170. Next base: position 2,672 of record CAYSFA010000020.1, read on the forward strand.
TTTCTTAAAAAAAGATATAATAATTAAATTATTGATTGGATTCATTCCTCTTAAAATTGGGTGGCTCATTTGGTGAAGAAATCTCTCGGTTTCTTAATTTTATTTTTACTCTTCATCTCTATTTATCTATTTAATCCATTCAATAAAGTTTCCGCCCAGGAAGAAGAACCTGTTGAGAGGGTGAAACTAATTGAAAACACTTTCACCCAATATACTTGGAAATTGGTTACCAGAACGGGGATTGAGGTATGTACTGTCATCATCAATCATGAAGGATTTCCGACCGGACAAGAAACGCTCGCTGCTTGCAATGAAGCCTGGTTATATTTATTTCCAACTCCAACTATCGTTGCCACTGGTACACCAACCCCCCAACCCAGCGCCACACCTATTGATGTAAACCAGCTATGGTTGGACACTTATTGGGTTTTTGTAACCTCTGAAGAAGTAACGCAAGTTACAAAAATTAATATTCCAGACATCATTGTCAATATTAACGCACCAAGCATTCCTGTAAATGCGCCTTATGTAGTTATTAAAGCTATCGAACCTTATTCAGAATACAAAATTACCCGTATTGCCGGAACATCAAACGGTGAACCATTCGAATGTTTATCAGATCAGTGTATCTTACCTCTTCTGCAGGATTCTCAAGTACGTTTTTGGGCTGAAAGCAGTTTTGGAGACAAAACAAGGGAGATTACAGCTATTGTCAGGATTTTCATAAGTGACAATTTCTATAATGTCCGAATTACCTCCATCGATCAACTGATTGGTTATGAAGATTCTTGTCGGGAAATTTGGAGGGATGTGGCGATTGGGGAATCTCCAACTTGGGCGATCTTCCCAGATACACCAGACGCATTAAAAACATTTGACTCACTTCATTACCTTGCTGGAAAATTGATTCTTCATCAATTTGTGGATGCTTCCACTTGCCCCAATGGTGGATTATTTGCTAATGGAGCACCGAATGCATGTGGTTTGGAAGTCGTTGAAGATGCAATGAATGCCTGGCAAAACCGTTTTGACCCCATCATCTGGTCTTCCGGTCGTGAAGCCGGTGTATCCCCCATTCTAATAAAAAGCTTAATAAAGCAAGAATCTCAGTTTTGGCCTGAAAATGCACGTTACATTTATGAAGAATTTGGATTTACCCAAATCAATGAGTTGGGAGCCGATGTTGCCTTAAGATGGAATGATGATCTTAAAAACCAGGTCTGTTCAGGTCTTCTTTACAACTGTGATCAATCATTCGTGAATATGAATGCCTTTGAACAAGCGATGCTCCGCGGTGGATTAATAAAATCGATCGATGCTTACTGTCCTGCTTGCGAAAATATGGTAAATCTCGCCATTGCTGAACAATCCATAGCGATCACAGGACAAGTAATAAAAGCAAATTGCTCTCAAGCCAATTACATTGTCGATAATTTGGAATTAAAGCCAACTATCTCAGACATGTGGAAATTCACCATTCTTTCTTATCATGGTGGTTATTATTGTCTTGAAAACAGTCTAAAAGAAGTCATTAAAAAAGGGTTGGAACCCAACTGGGCAAATGTTTCTGCCAATTTAGTATGTCCGGATGCACGTGATTATGTTGATTCGGTATGGGACAATCTGACTAATTTTCAGCTATATTACGCTCCACAACCCACATTATCTCCTGAAGATTTAATTCCTGGTGAAGGTTCAAACATTGTTGAATTGCCACCAACTCCAACACCAACATTAACACCGACACCATTTACATATCTCTCTACTGGAAAGATCAATGTATATTTATACATAGACGCAAATAACAACCTTGTAATGGATGAGAACGAGTCGGTTAACAATGCTACGATTGATGTAGAATTTGCTAACGGTGTTAATAAAACCGTTAAGGTTGAAAATGGTGAAGCTATCATTGAATATGAAAATCAATTTAAGGATTCAGATGTGAAAATTACCGTTATAGAAATTTACCAATCCTCTCAGGTGAGAATTCCAGAAAGCGGTGAATTATTTACAATATTAAGAATCCCACCACCTGAATTGCCTGAAATACTTCCATAGTGTCAGGGTGAATATGAAAAAAAATAATGACGATATAAAAAAAGACAATCAAAAAAAGAATAATACTTCACAGCAAAAAGATAGTCCAAAGACTAATAGCTCACCATCTTTTGATGAAAATTCTCTGAATGAGATTAAAAAATTAGCCGATGATTTTTCAATGAAGGCAGAAGAATTTGAATCAGAAAATGAAAATTTTAAATTAGGTGATGATGATGATTTTGACAATTCAACCGATTTCTTAGATCGACTGGGTGATCTCACTGGTGAGCCTACCAAATCGAGTAACCAGGAAGAATTTCCTCAGGAAATTGAAAACAGGTTGGATTCCATATCTCCTCCCGAGAATAATCAGAATTCTTCTGAGACAACTGTTCCTCTCCGAAAGGTTTCAGACCAACCAAAGGTTGAAAATGAAATTATTGAACCTTCTTTGGAAAATGAAACCACCGAGGTCATTTCTGGCGAACAATCTAATGAAGATTTTCTCAATCATCTAAAAACATCTTTGGAGAATGATCCTGATTACAAAAGTTCATTTCGTCAAAAAACTGAGATTTCAGATGATTTCATAACATACGAGCAGGGTTCAGATAATTCCGAAATCATTGAGGATTTAGAGCAGGAGATCGTGAATGCTGAGCAAGCTGTGAATCCATTTTTGGACGTGTCAGAAAGTTCAGAAACAGATGATTTCATATCAAATCTGGAAAATTTAAGAAACGATGAATACTCTCCGAATCAAGATGGAACGATAGATTCACCATTCATTAAACAAGATCAAAATCTTCCGAGTGGCTCTTGGGAAGATTTGATGGATTCCACCGAAAATAAACAAAATCAAAATGAGATATTCGATTTTGATGAGGAGGAATCCTTCGAAGACTTCCTTAATAAAATTGACGATATTGACATTGAGGAAGAAGATATCCAACCTTTTTCTTTACCTGAAAAGGTAGAAGTTGAATCAACTTCCGACAACGATGAATTATCATTAGATTCATCAGAAACAGAATTTGATTTCATTGCAAGTGAAGTTAGTGAAGAACCCGAAGAATCTGTAGATAGTCTTCGTCAATCATTCATCGATGATTTTGATCAGACTGCCTGGGAAGCAGAACTTGCCAAACAAAACCAGAAAAAGTGGTTCCCCCAATTAATTGAAAATATCAAAAATTGGTTTAGGTCTCTTAATCCAGCCGAAAAAATATTAATCATTCTAAGTTTCCTGATAAGTCTGGCAGTTTTGATCGCGATTTTCTTAGTAGTCACCCAATGGAGCTTCAACCAAAGAATATCAGATCCTCCGCCTGCTCTTGAAGCTACAGATGCTGACTTAATTTACCCAACAGGTATTGAGTTACCAGGTGGATGGTTTTTCTTCCTGGAAAGAGGAGAGATTGAAAACAACCGTTGGGAACCTGTAAATGCTGAATGGTTGGCAAACACTAAGCTGCGCAGAGTTGTAGCGATTCCTTGGTCAAATCAGTCAGAAGCAGTGATCAAATCACTTACAAATGAAGATGAAATTAGTGTTTTCATGAATAACAACGATGTGGTTATTTATCAGGTTGAGGAAGTTTTACAGATTTCCAGAGAAAATGTGAGAATTCTATCCGATACAGAGCCATCATTGGTTGTCGTCCTGTTCAGGGATGATGATCAAGATCGTTGGGCAGTCATCGCAAAGCCAAAATAATAATTTACTTTTCCTTAATGTAATTTTCACCTAAGAACTGTGTTGAAGTAATAAAACACATATCTTTGGTGCATCGATAATGACATTTTACATCTATGAGGTTTTTTATGAATTCTCTATAATTTTATTCATCCCAACAATGAGGTCATATTATGTGTGGAATTTTTGGAATTATTTATGAGAATGATCAATTATTAGGACCAACCATGGTGGATGCAGGGTTGAGATTATCCTATCGAGGATACGATTCGGTTGGAATTGCTACGATTTCCAAAAATGGTGAGATAGATCTTCGTAAAGATGCCGGGAAAGTAAATTCTGTTTCTGAAAAATACAATTTTAAGGAAATGATCGGTAAACGAGGAATCCTGCAATTACGCTGGGCAACATTCGGAGAACCCTCCAAAGAAAATTCACAACCACACCTTGACTCGGAAGGATTAATGGTTGGTGCACATAATGGTAACGTGGTAAACAATGCAGAATTACGAGAAGAATTTATTGCCGAAGGGATGATTGTCCGTTCAACAAATGATGGGGAAAGTTGTGTCCATGCAGTAGAGAGATTTGCAAAAGCAGGATATTCAATACTTGATTCCATTCGGCAGGCATATGATGTACTTCAAGGAGATTATTCCTTCGTGATTGCAAAGGCAAATGATAATAAGCTTTATGCC
>CAYSFA010000020.1:7118-11472 GCA_964430025.1 uncultured Anaerolineaceae bacterium
GTTATGTTCTTTCTTTGGAGTTTTTCTTTATAAAAAGGAAACTCCTTGATTTGATTTATGCCTTCAAAAAAGGATCTGGGTTGGTTGCTGGAATTGGGGAAGGATTCACATGTATTTCATCTGACCTACCTTCAATTCTTCCCTTGACCCGAGAAATTGTTTCTTTAAATGATGGGGAAATCATCGAATTAACTCATAATTCATATACAATTTTCTCCGTTTCTACTGGTGACGTGATTGATCGAGAAATAGAGACTATAAAAGAATCTATGGAAGTTGCTCAAAAAGGTGGCTTTGATCACTTTATGCTGAAGGAGATCAACGAACAAGCTAAGGTTGCAGATGAATTATTGCACCTCTGGAATAACTCAAAAGATGTCGAAAATGTTGTAGAGACTTTACAGTCAGCAAGAAATATCTATCTGATTGGTTGTGGAACGAGTTACAATGCCTGTCTCGCTGCTTCAGTTTATTTCAATCGAATTGCCCAGAGGGCAACATTTCCAATTGTCGCTCCACAATTTAATGCACAATACAATAATGCAATTGATTCATCTGATGTTGGAATCTTTGTCAGCCAAAGTGGGGAAACAAAGGATGTTTTAAATGCTGTAGAAATTGCGAAAAAACGAGGAATGAGGATTTTTTCTATCGTCAACGTCGTAGGCTCAACACTCACCAAAGTATCAGAAAAATGGTTACCCCTTGGATGTGGATATGAAATCAGTGTTCCAGCAACAAAAACCTTTACGAACCAATTAATTGCATTTCTATATCTAGCTTATAAATTAGCAAATCAGGACATCCAAGAACTGACTAACCTTTCTCAATACCTGAGCGAAACTATTCAACAAGCAACTGATCAGATCAAGGATATCCTCCCCTACATCAAGGATTGGGATGATTTTTATAGTCTCGGCTATGGGATCACCTACCCAATTGCTCTGGAAGGAGCATTAAAACTAAAAGAAATCACTTATGCTCATTGTGAAGGAATGCTTTCTACAGAATTCAAACATGGTCCATTGGCTGCTGTTTCGAAAGATTATCCAATTTTGTTTACCACCATCGATGAAGATATCCCTCTCATCATTTCAGGGATAAATGAAGTTACCTGTAGGGGTGCTCGAGCCATTGTGATTGGCCCAGAGGATGAGCGTTTGCGAAATAATGGACATCATCTCATCCATGTAGCTCAGCCAAATCCGGAATTTGCTTCGATCTTGTCCATAATCCCTCTTCAACTACTTTCCTACTATATGAGCATAGAAAAAGGATTTGACCCGGATTTTCCACGTAACCTCAGTAAAACCCTTACAGTGGATTAATTTTTTTTCTGGAAACTACTAAGCAATCAATGAGCATTTCGTTTTCTCATTTTCTTCCGGGTCAATAAAACCACCCGGAAAAAATTAAGTACATGTTTTATTGGGTGAATATGGCTTTTCTCCTCACCATAGATTGTTCGTATGGGAACCCAACCAAGAGAATAACCATTAATTAAACAATCTACAATCATGTCAACTTCAAATTCAAAACCTGATTCCGGGCTATTCAAAACGGCTTGCATCAAACGATTACTTAATAAACGATAACCTGATTGGTTATCTAGAATTTTCATTCCCATCACCCAGGAAAAGGATGCTCTGCCCACAGAATTGGCTAATTTTCGACTAAAAGGCATTTGCGAAAAGTCACGATACCCAATGATCAAATCATTTTTTTCTGTAAAAAACAACTCCTGAAATTTTGAAATCTCTGTTGCATCATGTTGGCCATCAGCATCGATTGTCACCGCATAATCAAACCCTAATTTGATTGCTTCAGAAAAGCCCCTTTTCAAAGCTTGACCCTTTCCAGCATTTTTAATCTGGGAAAATAAAATTGCCCCATTTTCTTCAGCCTGCAAGGCTGTATTATCGCTAGAACCATCATCAATGACCAGAGTTGGTAATTGAGTTTTCGCTAATTTAATCACCTTAGCGATATGCTTGCCTTCATTGTACGCGGGGATGATGATACAACCTTTAAGCTCGTTTTTTGTCATCAAATTTCAGCACTCCAAATGGTCAAAATCGACAATCTTTCCATAAATAATGAAGAATTATAGAACAATTCTAATTCTTTCTTCAAAAAAACTTTCATTCACCTATCAAAATTGGACAAATTGTAACCAATTTATAAAAAACACTTGCATTTCGATTCAATATCCGCTAAAATGTGGATAATTGTGGAGATAAGTGGGAGAAAGTGGAGCGCCGGGATGCCGGCGTTCTGCGATTATAGGAGACTTAGAACTTATGTTCCTCGGCACGTACGAACACACATTAGACACAAAAGGAAGAATGACAATCCCGGTAAAATTTCGGGAGCTTGTATCCGATGGTGCATATATTACCAAAGGTTTTGATCAAAATCTAATGGTGTTGACAGAATCCGTTTTCCAGGACCTGTTCAATCGGATTTCGAGCATGAACATGGCCAACCCCACAGCCCGGGATTTACGGAGATTGATGTTCGGAAATGCATTCGCAGTCGAATTTGATAAATCCGGCAGAATATTAATCCCTCAAATTCTTCGTACGCATGCATCGATTGATGCAAATGCAATTATTTTGGGAAATGGAACATATTTTGAAATCTGGTCTCCAGAAATTTGGCAGAGTCATTCGGAAAAAATAGCTGATAGTGAAGCAAATAGTGAACGTTATGCCACATTAGACCTTTCTCTCTGATTATGACAGCCCAAAACAGCCCCACTCCTCACGTCCCAGTACTTTACCATGAAATCATAGATACGCTTGCTCCGTTTTCTGGTGGTCTGTACATCGATGGTACGGTAGGGGCTGGCGGTCACGCATGCGGTATTCTGGAAGCATCTAATCCAAATGGAAGGCTACTTGGAATTGATCTGGATTCGCAGGCGCTGGCCATAGCTAACCAGCGTCTTTCTTTATTCGGAGATCGTGCAGTTCTGCAACAAGGATCATATACCGAAATGAAATCATATGCTTATGAATTGGGTTGGAATTATATCGATGGAATTATTCTTGATTTAGGTGTTTCTTCCATTCAACTCGATACAAAAAATAGGGGGTTTTCATTTCAGGTAGATGCTCCTCTCGATATGAGGTTTGGTGATCATATTTCCAGGACGGCTGCTGACATCATAAACTCTTTTTCAGAAAAGGAATTGGCTGATGTTCTTTGGCGTTATGGGGAAGAAAAATTGTCCCGGAAAATTGCCCGCTTTATTTGTGAGGCACGTCCTCTCCAGACAACAAGTGAATTGGCATCCATAGTGAAAAAGGCTTATGGGAAACAAGTCAGCCAAATTCACCCCGCAACCCGCACATTCCAGGCAATTCGAATAACTGTCAACCAGGAAATGCAAGCAATTGAAACCGTTCTTCCCATTGCAATTGATTTATTGAAACCAGGTGGTAGATTGGCGGTTATATCGTTTCATTCTCTTGAGGACCGAATTGTCAAGACATTATTCAGACAAGAAAGTAAGGATTGCCTCTGTCCACCGGAACAACCAATTTGTACATGTCATCATAAAGGAAAAATAAAGGAGATCACTAGAAAGCCATTAGTCGCAACAGAAGTTGAAATAAAAAACAATCCTCGTTCTCGAAGTGCAAAACTTAGAGTGGTAGAAAAACTAAATCTGGCATGAGTTTTGCAAGTTAAATAGGAAATACTGGTATTGGAGATGAATAGAAAGTTAACACAAGCTCACGAACAAAAGCCATGGAGAATCCAAATCAAACGACTTGGATTTATTTTGCTTGTCTTGGTGGTAGCTGTGTTAGCTTTTTTCATGAATCTTAATTTCACCTCACGAGCCGCTCAGGCAGGTGTTCAGGTCAGATTGTTAGAAACAGAGCGGGAAGCACTAATCCGCTCAATCTCCGCGCAAAGAACTGACCTGGCAATGCTTACTTCTGCTACTGCGATGCGTGCGCGAGCTGTAGAGTTAGGATTTGTTCCTGCCACAAGGTCCGATATCGAATATTTATTTGTAACCGATCATCCCGGGAAAGAAATTCAAACAATCTCCTTACCTCGAAATGTCGAGGATAGAGAAAGAAATTTGATTACTCCTGCTTACACCCAATCAATCTGGGATTGGTTATATCAAGGAACGTTTATTATTCTAGATCGCGAGGGAAAATAGGATGGAACGCAGATTAATTAGATTCTATCTGGTCGGCATTGGTATTATTCTTTTTTCTTTGACAATCGTGTTTCGACTGATTCAAATTCAAAGTGATCCTATATTCCATGAAATAAGTGAAAAAGTAGGCAATCAAGCATCTACAAAGCCTAGTAGCTCAAACGCTGATGC
>CAYSFA010000020.1:11482-23173 GCA_964430025.1 uncultured Anaerolineaceae bacterium
ACAAGTTTATCTACATGATTTATAAAAATAAAATTGTAATTGACTTGATTATTCAAGAATTGCTTCAACAAGAAACTAAAAAAAGAAACCTGTCAGTTTCTAATAAAGAAGTAGACGCAAAAATAGAAGAAATAAGTGAAAAAGTAGGAAATCAAGCTACATATAAACCCAAAGACTTCGAACCAGTTCGTGGAAATATCTATGACCGCTGGGGAAATCTTTTAGCTGGCAATAATGAAGTGTACGAAATTGGGGTTAATTTGAATCAGATCTTTGATTCGAATAGAGATGAGATTATCAACTTCTTAACCAGCATCACCGGATTGAGCCGGGATCATGTGCAAGCCAGAGTAGAAATACCCTTTCAACCTGATCCATTAAAAGAAAATTACGCTGTGTTTTCAACCATTTATCGTAATGGAACAAAAGAAATGATTGAGGCAATTGATCTGGCACAGGAAACAAATCGTGCCCTTTATCCAATTTCGTGGACAGGTAGGTTGGAGAGAACTTATCCGGATAACGCCCTGGCAGCCAATGTCTTAGGGTTTTTCAGTTCGGATGGTTTTTTTGGGGTAGAAGGTTTTTATAACAATATTCTGTCCACTGAGGAAAAAAATACTTACATTTCTATGAACCCTTATGATCTCATGGATATACCAGAAATTCCCCATGGCTCAAGTATTATATTAACAATCGACAGGGAGATTCAGGCAAAAACTGAGGAAATAATTGATCGATCAATTCAGGAAAGCGGAGCAAAATCTGGCACTGCGATTGTAATGGATCCTGAAACTGGGGAAATCTTAGCGATGGTAACTACCCCACGTGTAAACCTGAACTTACCAACTGATCAAATATTATCTAATTTCCCGATAGAAAGAGAAGGAAATTATGATGTGCAAACTCCTTTCAATCGGGCAATCATGCAAACTTATGAACCTGGCTCTGTTTTTAAGGTTTTCACGTTAGCTGCCGCACTGGATTCTGGGGCAGTCACACCGGAAACCGAGTTTTTGGATACTGGTGTGGTAAATGTGGGCGGAATGACGATTTACAACTGGGATTACGGCGCCTGGGGATATCAGGATATGACTGGGTGTATGCAGCATTCATTGAATGTCTGTCTGGTTTGGATGGCTCAAGAAACAACTACCAAGACGTTTTATGAATACATGTCAGCCTTCAATATTGATCGAAAAACAAATATCGATATGGATGGAGAAGCTATCTATCCATTCTTATCACCAAACAATCCTACACCTTTCGGATCTGATCCAAATGCACCGAAATGGTACGAGGGGATGATTGCTCCACATTCATTTGGACAAGGTGTCTCCGTAACGCCGATCCGAATGATTACATCAATCGCTGCACTCGCCAATGACGGAAGAATGATGGCTCCACATATTCAAAAAGCAATTGTTCATGATGACCGAATTCGTTATTACAATCCAAAAATTGTGTCCACACCTTTAAAACCAGATACTTCTGAAACAATTACGCAAATGTTAGCCAATTCTCTCGAAAATGAGTCCTCAGGTGCTAGCGTGGATGGTTATCGAGTTGCCGGAAAAACTGGAACTGCACAAATTGCTGGACCAATGGGGTATACAGAAAGCCTGACAAATGCGTCATTTGTTGGATGGGGTCCAATTGATGATCCAAAATTTATTGTTTATATCTGGCTAGAAAAACCACAAACCAGTATCTGGAGTTCAGTGGTTGCTGCCCCGGTATTTAAGGAAATTGTTGAAAATCTGGTGATTTATATGGATATTCCACCAGATGACATTAGACGTGAAATAGCACAAAGATAAGGTAGAAATGCTTACTGTTGCAGATTTGATTGAAGCTTTGACGAAAATTAGACCGACTGCCCCACAAATTATTAGTGAGGCAGCCATTGATTCACGTCAGGTTATTCCTGCTTCCTTGTTTATCGCCTTACAAGGTGAACAGCAAGATGGGCATAATTATGTTTCTGAAGCATTTCGAAAAGGGGCACAAGTAGCAATCATTGAAAAAGATGTAGATATAGATTTTCCAATTCTTGATTTCAAGGGAGCAGTACCTTCAGAAGTTAATGTGTCATTTGATCAACCGATCGCAATTAAAGTGGCTAGCTCTCTAACCGCATTACAAAAAATAGCTGCATTTTGGCGAAGAAAATTGAATTTGCGGGTGATCGGAATCACTGGTTCAGTAGGTAAATCAACAACCAAAGAACTTGTTGCTGAAGTCTTAAGTCAAAAGTACAGGACCATAAAAAACACCGGAAATTTAAACAATGAAATTGGTTTACCATTAACCATCCTGAAGATGACCGAAAGCCATCAACGAGCAGTTCTGGAAATGGGTTTCTATGTTCCGGGAGAAATAAACCAACTCTGTGAAATAGCTGATCCTGTTGTAGGAGTTGTTTCTAACATCGGCACTGTTCATGCGGAAAGAGCTGGGAGTATTGAAGCAATTGCTAAAGGAAAAGCAGAATTAATTGAGTATCTTCCTGAAAAGGGAATAGCCATTCTAAATTATGATGATCCCTTGGTTCGACCAATGGCGGAAAAGACAAAAGCACAGGTATTGTTTTACGGGTTGGATCCTCAAGCTCATTTGTGGGCTGATCAGATCGAAGGATTGGGTTTACAGGGAATTCGATTTTGCCTTCATTATAAAAATGAACAATTATTCATTCGGGTGCCATTAATAGGGCAGCATTCCGTGCATACTGCCTTAAGAGCGGCTGCTGTAGGTTTGGCAGAAGGATTATCCTGGCAAGAAATTATCAATGGATTACAACAAGGGCACACACAACTGAGGTTGGCAGTGGTAACCACCCCCTCCGGAGCACTAATACTAGATGACACCTATAACGCTTCTCCTGATTCAGTGATGGCAGCCTTAAACCTGCTTAATGAATTACAAGGGGACAAATGTGCGGTACTAGGTGACATGTTAGAATTAGGTCTTTATGAACAACAAGGGCATGAAATGGTTGGTGTACGGGCAGCCCAGGTAGTTAAAAAATTAATTACCGTAGGTGAAAAAGCAAAAATCATCGCACGCACCGCCAAACGCTCCGGATTAACAGAAAATTTGATTTCTAGTGTTGATTCCGTTGAGGAAGCAATAGAAATTCTGAAAGGCAAATTCACAAAAAATGATGTCATCCTGATCAAAGGATCACATGGATTGCATATGGAGCGAATAGTTAATGCCCTGGAGGTAGATGGATGAACGAAACACCGATGGCATTAGCATTAAGTGGTATTAGCTTTTTAATGGCAGTTATTTGGGGACCACCATTATTACGAGTCCTTAAGCATTTTCGGATTGGCAAGATTATCCGTGTCGAAGGACCTAATTCTCATATTAGCAAAATGGGCACACCTACTATGGGTGGTGTCATGTTCTTAGCACCAGTTGTTTTATTGACTGTACTTCTGAATGCGGCTTCCTTGTTGGGATTTAAAGTAATTGGTAGATCAGTCCTTGTCCCACTTGGAACATTAGTCATTTTCAGCATTTTAGGCATGATTGATGATTGGGAAGGAGTCCGCGGGGCACGCAAAGGTATTGGTATGCGAGCCAGGACGAAATTCTTTTTTCAGATTCTCATCGCCACCGTCATCGGGTTTGCACTCAAATATGTGTTAGATGTCCCAGAAATGTTTTGGCCAGGGGTTAAATTTGAAATTCCTTTAGGAATCTTCTACATCCCGATCGCCATCGTTACCATCGTCGGCTTTTCAAATGCTGTCAATTTTACAGATGGGTTGGACGGAATGGCAGGTTTGATTTCAGCTACAGCCTTAACTGCCTTTGGTGGCATTGCATTAATCCAGGGACAAACCTATTTAGGAAGATTCTGCTTTACATTGGTTGGGGCAATATTTGGTTTCCTCTGGTTCAATGTTCATCCCGCGCAACTATTCATGGGAGACACAGGTTCTTTGGCTTTAGGGGCAACGCTGGGTGTTGTCGCTCTTATGACTGGGCAATGGCTGCTTCTTCCGATTATCGCAATAATCCCCCTCAGTGAAACATTGAGCGTAATGTTGCAAGTATTGTATTTCAAATTTACAGGAGGTCTGAGGTTATTCAAGATGGCACCACTCCACCATCATTTTGAATTGAGTGGATGGAGTGAAACACAGGTTGTTCAACGCTTTTGGTTGGTAAGTTTGATCGCGGCATTAATAGGAATTGCATTGGCTTTGATATGATAAATCATTGGTTGGGAAAAAAAGTTTTGATAATTGGTGCAGCCCGTCAAGGGTTGGCTCTTACCCAATATCTCTGCACCCAAGGTGCTCAGGTCACCTTAACAGATGGCAGATCTGAAAACGAGTTGCAGTCGGAAAGAGATTTATTAAAGAACTTCTCAGTCAACTTGGTTTTTGGTCAACACCCATTGTCTTTATTAGACGATTGCGAAGTGGTTTGTGTATCAGGTGGCGTTCCCCTTACCATTCCTTTGATAGTAGAAGCTGGACATCGGAACATCCCTCTAACCAATGATTCTCAGATTTTCATGGACACAGTCAAGGCGAGAGTGGTCGGGATCACCGGCTCATCCGGAAAAACAACCACGACTGCTCTAATGGGTGAAATTGCAAAATCCGCCTGGAACAAAGATTCAAAAGTCTGGGTTGGTGGCAACATAGGTAACCCATTAATCAATCATGTCGACGAAATTAGCGAACATGATCTTGTTGTCCTGGAATTATCAAGTTTTCAACTTGAACTCATGAAGACTTCCCCAAATATAGCTGCGATAACTAACATTACTCCCAACCATCTGGATCGCCATGTCACATTAGAAGCTTACACGGCCGCTAAGTCCAATATCCTGCTTCACCAAAATCCTGAGGATGTAGCAATCTTGAATCGGGACGATTGCGGTGCAATCAGCCTGGATAAATTGGTCCAGGGGCAGTTAGTGACTATCGGTTACTCCCCCTTACCTGACAACCAGGATGGTCTTTTCATCAAAGAAAATAGTATCTGGATGATGAAAGCCAATCATTCTTTAGCAATATGCAAACTTGATGATATTCCGATGTTGGGAAAACACAATGTTTACAACGTCATGGTCGCCTGTGCTATTTCTCAAATGCTGAACCTTGATTTTGAAAGAACCAGAAACGCAATCATTCAATTTAAAGGTGTTCCTCACCGGTTGCAATTGATCACCATAAAAAACGGGGTCTATTGGTACGATGACTCAATCGCTACAGCTCCAGAAAGAACAATTGCTGCCGTCCAGGCGATGGAAAAACCGATGGTTTTACTATTAGGTGGAAAAGATAAGAATCTTCCATGGGAAAATCTACTTACCTTAGTCAATGAGAAAGTAAAAACTGTTATTTTGTTTGGAGATGCTGCAAATAAAATACAAACTTACATCAACCAAATGCACTTTTCAACCACAAATTTTTCTTTCCATGTTTGCAATCACCTTCATGAGGCAGTGTTAAAGGCACATGAAGTTGCTATATCAGGAGATGCAGTGTTGTTATCCCCTGGAGGAACTAGTTATGACGAATTTAAGGATTTTGAAGAGAGAGGAGAAAAGTTCAAACAATGGGTATCTCAACTCCAGTAAAAACGAAAAACCAACCTAATCAGAATCCCAGGATTCCTTTCCTTGCAACACTGGACATTCCTTTGGTGTTAATTGTGCTGGTGCTGTTCATTTTTGGGCTAGTTACCTTATATTCAGCTTCCATGCCGATAGCCTATTACTCTGGTGTGGATGTTTCTCCATGGGATTACGCGTCCCGACAAGGTTTATTTGGACTAATTGGTCTGACTGGAGCATTTTTCCTTGCATGGATTGATTTTCGTGTATGGAGAAAATTCATGCTGGTTGCATTATTCGGTACCTGGATCGTATTGTTTTTGGTGTTGGTGATCGGATCTTTCAAACATGGCTCCACCCGTACCTTTTTTGATGGAAGTGTTCAACCTTCAGAATTAGCAAAAGTTCTCATTATCCTCTATTTATCTTTTTGGATTAAAGGAAAACAAGATAACTTAAAAAGATTAACTTTCTGGGTAATCCCCATTGGGTTCGTTTTAGGGATTACCGCAGTATTATTAGTTTTGGAACCGGATTTCAGCGCGGTTCTCACCCTGGTAATCATCAGCAGTGTGATTTTATTCCTCGCGAATTTGGATTGGAAACAGATCGTTCTGATCGGTCTTTTTGCATTTCTGTCTTTCTTTTTAGTTATCCGTATCAGTACGACGGGCAGCACTCGTTGGGGACAATTTGTCTCTGGTTACCAGGATCCCCAGCAAGCCTTAACCCAGGTGAAACGCGCGATTGAATCCGTCGTAAATGGTGGTTTATTTGGTGTTGGAATTGGCCAGGGAACAGTGAAATTCACAGGACTTGAAGTCGGTCAATCAGACACGATATTCACAGTGATCGCGGAAGAAATGGGTTTATTGGGTTGTATATTTGTTTTAGCGCTATTCCTGTTATTGTTATGGCGTGGATTCAAAATTGCTGTTGAAAGCGAAGATTTAGCAGGAAGATTGATCGCTGCTGGGATAAGTTCCTGGATCGTACTGGAAGCTTTTATCAATATCGGAAGTTTGTTCAATATCCTACCAATTGGTGGTAATACACTGCCTTTCTTTAGTTTAGGTGGTTCGAGTTTAGTCTCAATTCTCACAGGAATTGGATTAGTTCTTAGTGTTGGCAGAATAAACCAAATTAAGAAAATTCAGGAAAGGAGTCCGTTAAGTGCGATTGTTGATTTGCGCTGGCGGGACAGGCGGCGGAGTGTATCCCGCGTTAGCCGTCCTGCAAGCAATGGAAGGCAAGTACGATGAGGTTCTCTGGGTCGGTGGAAAAGGTGGTATGGAATCAGAATTGATTCATAGAAACAACTTACCGTATCGAGAAATTCCTGCTGCTGGTGTTCATGGTGTTGGATTACGGTCTTTACCTGGAAATATCGTCAAACTGGTAAAAGGTGTAATTCAATCGGTCAGAATCCTCAAAGAATTCCAACCAGATGTTATTTTCTACACTGGTGGGTATGTTGCTGCTCCTATGGCTGTAGCAGGATTGAGGAAACCGTCGGTTTTATTCGTCCCGGATATTGAACCAGGATTCGCACTTAATTTCATTTCAAAATTTGCTCATGCAATCGCTTTGACGACAGAGACTTCAAAACAATTCTTTTCAAAAACCAAAAAATTGATTGTCACCGGGTATCCCCTTCGGCATGAATTACAACGTATTCCTAAAAGTGATGCCCTCAAAACCTTCAATTTTTCAGAAGATCGACCAGTTTTGATGATATATGGCGGTTCCAAAGGATCACACTCCATTAATGAAGCGCTTTGGAGACATCTTGACGATTACATTTCAAAATTCCAGATCATTCATATAGTAGGTGGTCATGATTGGAATGATCTGGAAGGAAAATACAACGATTTACCGGAAAACAAAAAACAATATTATAGAATTTTCCCCTATCTTCATGAAGAGATGTCAGCCGCATTTTCCTGTGCTGATTTAGTTGTTTGCCGTAGTGGTGCTTCCACATTGGGAGAATTACCATTTTATGGATTACCAGCCATCCTGGTCCCCTACCCTTATGCCTGGCGATACCAGAAAGTAAATGCTCAATATCTCGTTGATAACCACGCAGCGATTCTGATTCCAGACCAAGAATTAGGATCATCTTTATTTGTAGAAATCAACCGTTTATTTGAAACCCCACAAAAAATTGAAAATATGCGTTTAGCAATGTGTGGATTGGTAAAAGAGAATGCTGCAGAGGAAATCGCAAACCTTTTGTATTCTCAGGGCTCATCCGGAATGAAAGGCGGTCGTTCATGATTTCTTTAAATGTCATTTTTTGGATGTATGTAATTCTTTTTGCATTAATTGGTGCGATGCGAGGTTGGGCACGTGAACTGCTGGTTAGTTTCAGTGTGATACTTTCCCTATTTCTCCTATCAGTCCTAGAGCGATTTGTCCCATTTGTAAGAGATACCTTGATGGTTAACAATCCGGACTCCTTTTTCTGGTTACGCTCAATCCTGTTATTATCACTTGTATTTTTTGGTTACCAAACACCAAAATTTCCAAAATTAGCCAACTCTGGCAGATTTATTCGCGATCATTTTCAAGATATTTTATTAGGTCTTTTCTTAGGGGCTGTCAATGGATACTTAATTTTTGGAAGCCTCTGGTATTTCCTGGATGATGCTGCCTATCCGTTTTCATTTATTCTTTCACCAGATATTAATTCGGAAATTGGGATAGCAGCCCAAAAACTTCTGTCCTTTATGCCACCAGAATTATTAAGTGGACCATCAATCTATTTCGCTGTCGCTATCGCCTTTGTTTTTGTTTTGGTGGTGTTTCTGTGAAAAAAAATGTGTTTTTTATCGGAATTGGTGGAACAGGTCTCTCCGCCATCGCTCGTGTCCTTAAGGAAAAAGGATACATTGTGAGTGGATCCGACCAATACCTGTCCGATCTTGCCAGAAATCTAATCTCTTCCGGGATCCCCGTGTATGAAGGTCATTCGCCTGACCATCTGGTGGGAATTGATCTGGTGATTCGTTCCTCAGCAATTTCTGAGGAAAATGTAGAAGTGCAAGCCGCCAGAAAAGCCAGAATTCCTGTATATAAACGTTCCGATATTCTAAGCGAACTCATGCAGGATAAAATTGGAATTGGCGTTGCAGGGACTCACGGGAAGACAACAACCACAGCGATGATAGCAACTGTATTAGATGGATTGGGATTAAGCCCTAGCTATATCATCGGTAGTGTCTCCAAAAATCTCGGCCAAAATGCTCATTATGGGGCTGGTGAATACTTTGTCATTGAGGCAGATGAATATGATCGGATGTTCCTGGGTTTATCCCCCATGTATGGGATTATCACGAATCTCGAACATGATCATCCGGATTGTTACCCAACCATCAATGATTATTTGATGGCCTTCAAAGCCTTTGCTGAAAAGGTAGAACCTAAAGGAAAACTTCTTTGTTGTCTGGATGATCCTGGCGTCCAAAAACTTATGAAAGTAATTTCAGGTATCGATGTTCTCACCTATGGAACCAGTTCGGAATCTGATTACCAGGCAACTGACATACAAACAAATCAACTGGGTGGTTGCAGCTTCTCGGTATTTTTCAATGAAGGAAATTATCCACAAGAAATTGGAAAGTTTGACCTTGAAGTTCCGGGACTACACAATGTCCTCAACGCATTGGCAGTAATTGGGTTGATTCACCAATCCGGTTTGGATGTGGACAAAACACGCAAAATTTTAGAGAAATTTAATGGAACAGCCCGAAGGTTTGAAATTGTAGGTGAGGTCAACCAAATAACACTTATTGATGATTATGCCCACCACCCCACCGAGATAAAAGCAACCTTACAGGCAGCAAAAAGCAGGTATGCTGGCCAACATATTTGGGCAGTATGGCAACCGCATACATTCTCCAGAACTTTGACGTTATTTAATGAATTCAAAAATTCATTTGTAGATGCTGACCATGTAATAATCAGCCAGATTTATGCCTCAAGAGAGAAGAATGATTCCTTCAGTGCTGTGCAAATCACTGATGCGATGGATCATCCTGATGCAAGATATATCCCTTCCCTGGAGGACATCACCACTTATTTGTTTTCAAAATTAACACCGGGTGACGTTTTACTTGTCTTCTCAGCGGGAGATGCCAACCAGATCACCGGCAATCTCAACAGATTATTGGTTCAGAAGGAGAAAAATCATGAATTACGAAGCTAACGTGGAAACGAATTTAAGGAGATTTCCTATCATGACAGTAATCATCGGTAAGGATGTTGATTCTGTGGATGAGGATTATTCAATCAGCAAGAAAAAGCCAATTAAAAGCCCTCATATTAAGAATAAAAAAGAAGTCGTTAACAAATTGATTAAATATTTTAAAGCTTCATAGGAAAAAATGCCACATAACCGGAAACAGGATTTTAGTTATATACAGAACAAATTTGGTTCTCGCCTCAAAAACCAGGTTGAGTTGAAGAATTATTCAACAGCCAGGGTTGGGGGAAGAGCTGAGTGGTACATTTCTGCCAAATCTAAGGATGAATTGGTAGAGATAGTTGAATTCTGTTGGGGTAACTATATTTCATTTTTCTTGCTTGGAGCAGGATCGAATGTTCTTTTCAGTGATCATGTGTTTGATGGCCTTATCATTCAAAACCAAACAAAGAATATAACGATAAATCAGATTTCGGAAACACCTACAATAACAGCGGAGTCAGGAGCGAATTTAGGATTAATGGCAAGAAAAGCTGCGATTTCTGGCCTTTCTGGCCTCGAATGGGCCTCTACAGTACCTGGAACAGTTGGTGGTGCAGTTTTTGGAAATGCTGGTGCACACGGTAGCGATATCAGCACAAACCTCCTATTGGCTGAAATCTTGCAACAGAATCAAGGAATCTCTGTTTGGAAAAAAGAAGATTTTCATTATGGTTACCGTGACAGTGTTTTAAAAAATCGAACTAAAAATGGGATCGTTTTATCAGCAACTTTTGAATGTGAATATGACGATCCTGAACAGATAAAGGAAAGGATGAGTAAATTTAGCGAACATCGACGAAAAACACAACCTCCTGGAGCAAGCATGGGATCCATGTTTAAAAACCCAGTCGGGGATTACGCCGGTAGACTCATTGAAGCAGCTGGACTAAAAGGCTACAAAATCGGTGGCGTAAGTGTTAGTACTGTGCACGCCAATTTCTTTGTTAATACTGAGCATGCCAGTTCAAGCGATTTCTTTGAATTAATCTCATTCGTAAAACAATCTGTGAAAGATAAATTTAATGTCGATTTGGAGTTAGAAGTGGAATTGGTTGGGTTCAATCCTAAAGCAAATTACAAACATAATCATTCCGGAGAGGCTGTGATATGACCCACTTAACGGTAGCTGTTCTATTTGGTGGTAGATCTGGAGAGCATGAAATATCTCTCCTTTCTGCTCGTTCAATATTAGAGAAAATCGATCGACAAAAATATAAAGTCATCGAAATCGGGATCACTCATGATGGGGTATGGATGGTAGGAGATAATGTCCTGGAAGCTTTTGAATCCAAAAATCTTTCAGCCTTAAAACCAGCCTTGCTAATTCCTGAACCTGGGGTCAGTACAATCTTTACCCGTGAAGAAAAATCAGGTTCGATCGAACTTCTCCCCTTCTCTGAAGTGGATGTGATTTTCCCTGTCACGCACGGACCATTTGGTGAGGATGGAAAAATTCAAGGTATTTTAGAAAATGCTGCCATCGCTTTTGTAGGGGCGGGAGTTCTGGGGTCCTCTGTAGGGATGGACAAAGCAGTTTTCAAACAGGTAATGCGAGCAAATCAAATTCCCGTTGTAAATGACGTGATATTCTCAAGAAAAGACATTGAAGCAGATATGGAGTCCACCATTAGTCAGGTGGAACAGATGGGGAATTATCCTTTCTTTACTAAACCTGTCAATATGGGGTCCTCTGTCGGGATCAATAAGTGCCGCGATCGAGATGAATTAAGAAAAGGCATTCTGGATGCAGCCCAATATGATCGCCGAATTTTAGTAGAGGTTGGACTTGAAAAACCAATTGAAGTGGAGATTTCAGTGTTAGGAAATGAGGCACCTTTGATTTCAGTCCCTGGTG
>CAYSFA010000020.1:23183-27528 GCA_964430025.1 uncultured Anaerolineaceae bacterium
TTACAGTTACGACGACAAATATATCAATGGCATTTCTAAACTGGAGATCCCAGCGGAATTACCACAAGAATTGATAGAAAAAATAAAAGAATATGCTGTAAACGCATATACTGCGATTGATTGTGCTGGACTGGCACGTGTCGATTTTATGATTGATAAAAACTATAACAAAGTTTACTTAAATGAATTGAACACACTGCCAGGGTTTACTCAAATCAGTATGTACACCAAATTGTGGGAAGCAAGTGGAATTACATTCACTCAATTAATTGATCACCTAATCGATTATGCAATCGATCGTCACAAAGAAAATTCCCGCTCAATACATCAATATCGGAGGATGAACCAATGAGAGCCGTAAATACCATGTCAAAAGCAGATCTGGTTCGTCAAAGGCAACAACAAGCCTTACAAGGAAAAATCAACCAGACCAAAAATGCTGTCGAACCACCGCTCAAGCAAAAAGTTGTGCCAATTGTAACCAGAAAACAAGCCTTTGCCACTTCTTATCCAATAATGCCGAAACAGGCAAGTCGAAGGCAATACAATTATTCAATTGGTGCCACAGGAGCAGCAGTTCGTTTACCAGCAATTTCTTCCATCAATATCGGTTGGAGGTTTCTGTCCTTGTTTTTGGGTATTTTCTGTATGGTTGGTATTTTCCTATTATTTAATTCCAACGAATTTAAAGTTCAACAAATTCAAACTGCTGGGTTAATTCGCTTAACTACAAACGATCTAAACGCAGTTTTAAATGTTTCAGAAAAACCCCTGGTGTTTTTTGATGCAAATCAAGCAGTCAAAGATATCTCAATTGCCTTTCCGGAGCTTACGGACGTCCAAATATCAATGTCCTTTCCAAATAACATTAAAGTTTCAGCATTGGAGCGACAACCAGTATTGAACTGGCAAACCGAAAAACAAGCTTATTGGATTGACCCGGAAGGTGTCATCATTCCCCCTCGCGGACAGGTAGATAACATTCTCCTCATCTCTGCCTCATCTCCACCACCTGTCATTCTTTCCACAGAGGATATTGAATTGTTGAATTCAAATTCAGTAATCGAAGCGGGATCTACCAACATAGCTGCGTCACAAGTTAACAATTGGGGTGAGAAAATCGATCCAGTTATTATTGATGCGGCAAATCAACTAGCATCATTTATCCCTTCTGGATCACAGATCCTATATAATAATACTCATGGGATGGGCTGGAAAGCGGAACAAGGATGGGATGTGTTTGTAGGTTTGACATTAAATGATATTCAATACAAATTAAATGCTTATCAAGCACTAGTTCAAAAATTAAGTTCGGAGGGTATAAATCCCAGCATGGTCAGTGTCGAATTTGCACAGAGACCTTATTATCGGGAGTAAAGATGGAAGAACCAATTGTTGTAGGAATTGACATAGGAACCACTAAAGTTTGTACCTTGATTGGTCGGATCGAAGGAGACCATAATATTCGTATCCTGGGTGTTGGTATCGAACCTTCGCAAGGAATCAAGAAAGGTACCATCATTGATCTTGCAGCTGCTTCTCAATCTGTAGCCCGATCCGTAGAAAAAGCACAACGTTCCTGTGGTTTGGAAGTATCTGAGGCATTTGTCAGCCTGGCGGGCTCACAAATATCCTCAGTCAATAATCGCGGGGTTGCAGCGGTTACTGGTGGTGTGATTGATACAAATGACATGCATCGAGCATTGGAAGCTGCGCAGGCAGTAAATATCCCACACAACCGGGAAATTCTGCATGTAATCCAACGAGGGTTCATTGTAGATGGCCAGGATGGCATTCGTTCCCCCATCGGAATGCATGGCTATCGCCTTGAGGTTGAAGCTCATATCATCACTGCGGCGGAATCGACTGTAGAGAATATTCGGCAAAGTGTGGAAGGGGCAGGAATTCAGGTGAGTCAGTTTATTTTGAATCCGTTAGCCTCTGCAGAAGTGGTTTTGTCGGAAACTGAACGCAATATGGGTGTGATCGTCTGTGATATTGGTGGGGGTACCACTGACTTAGCCATCTACATCGATGGTGATGTCTGGCATACTATGGTGTTAGCTGTTGGTGGAAATCACATCACATCTGACATTGCTCATGGACTGCGCTTACCAATGGATGAGGCCGAAAAAGTCAAGAAACAATATGGTCACGCCATAAAATCAGAGGTAAGTGAAGAAGAATCATTCCGGGTTCGCAGCTTTGGTGATGAACAATCTGCCCAAATTCCCAGGCGTGACTTGGCACATGTGATCGAAGCTCGTGCAGAAGAAATTTTTGAACTTGTTCTACAGGAAATTAAACGGTCCGGGTATGATGGTTTATTACCCGCAGGAATGGTGCTAACCGGTGGATCCAGTTTATTGCCTGGGATCAGACCGTTGGCCAGTAAGATTCTTGGTTTACCAGTACGACTGGCAAGACCTGAAAACCTGGTTGGATTGGTGGATCAACTCAACTCCCCAGCATATTCAACCAGTGTTGGTTTACTTTATTTCGCTTTGGCGATGAACGAATCGACAATGCCTGCGCGTGGTGGTGGTCGATTTGTATCGAAAGGAAATGGTCCAGACTGGATGGCAAAGATTATGGAATTCTTGAAAAAGATTTCCCCTTAATTTCATTCAGAATGACCACGTACGCAATCTTTTAGTCGGGAGGAAGGATAATGGAATTTCAATCAGAATCATTTGCAAGAATTAAAGTTGTTGGTGTTGGCGGTGGTGGCTGTAATGCTGTCAATCGTATGATTGCAGAAGGCATGTCAGGCGTAGAATTTATCGCTGTTAATACCGATGCACAGGCGTTACTGCTGTCAAAAGCAGAAACAAGGGTGCGTATTGGTGACAAAACCACTCGTGGGTTAGGATCGGGTGGAAATCCAGAAATTGGTCAAAAAGCTGCAGAAGAATCTGCGGAAGACCTGTACGAAGTTCTACGAGGATCAGACATGGTTTTCGTTACCGCTGGGTTAGGTGGTGGAACCGGTACAGGAGCAGCAGCAATAGTTGCACAAATCGCTAAGGAAGTTGGCGCTCTCACCATTGGTGTCGTTACACGACCCTTTACTTTTGAAGGTGCTCGACGAACAAAATCAGCCGAAGGTGGTATTACTCGCATGAAAGAACATGCGGATACTTTGATCGTCATTCCCAATGATCGCTTATTACAAATTGTTGATAAACGAGCAAGTCTGCAGGATGCTTTCCGTATCGCAGATGACGTCTTACATCAAGGCATTCAAGGTATCTCTGAATTAATTACAGTTCCAGGAATGATTAATCTTGATTTTGCTGATGTTCGCTCGATCATGAGTGAAGGCGGCGCAGCATTGATGGCAGTTGGTCGGGCAAGTGGTGAAGATCGTGCTCGTGTCGCTGCTGAAGCAGCAATCTCTAGTCAGTTACTTGATATTACAATCGATGGAGCACGCGGAATCCTCTTTAATGTAACCGGCGGCCCAGATTTGACTCTCTTTGAGGTCAATCAAGCTGCAGCCATTATTAAGGAAACTGCTCATCCAGATGTTAACCTCATCTTTGGTGCTGTTATCGATGAAAACTTGGGCGATGAAGTGCGAATAACGGTCATAGCCACGGGTTTTGACCGTGCAGGCGTCCGCCAAAATCCTGCTTTCGAGGCTCGTCCTGTTAGCAGAAGCGAAGAGACAAAACCAACCACTGCAACCCCTACTCATAGACCGGAAAGAGTCTCCGCGGCGCCTAATGAATTCCAGGCACATGTGATTAACACAGATGACCTAGATATTCCCGCTTTCTTACGAAACCGGACCCAACGGTAAGTGAGGAAGTATCCTCCCACTTCATTACATTTACTAACCTTCAAGAATGAAATGAGGTTTAATCGAGGATGAATTGAAGGAATTCGCTCCACTTCAAAGTTCAAGATCCATTGATCCTTCCACTTACTCCACACAATCATGGTGGATCAGAATCACTCCCACAGTATTTTGATCCACAAAAAAAACACCGGAACGCGCACGGTGTTTTTTTATTGGATAATCTCATGTTTACAGACATCTTTTTTAACAATGGATTATCCCTTGATTAAATGTGGTGACTAGACAACAATACTAGTGGGGATAATTTAATTTTTCAAGCCTGCCTTACCCAGATATAGCCCTTATATATAGAGGGTTAATTCATAAATTCACGAATTAATGAATTTAGAAACTTTATTCTAATTTTGCTTAAATTTTAAGTAAAGAGTTTCTTATTTTTCTTGCATGCGCAAATTTCTTATGCTACAATCAAAACCGTAGATATATGGATATTTACACTACATACCACCATATATGGCGGTATATGGATTTAGTTTTATT
>CAYSFA010000021.1:0-26401 GCA_964430025.1 uncultured Anaerolineaceae bacterium
CCACGAGATTTCAAAACGCTTTTCAAAGCATGATAAATTTCTGCACCCCAACGAAGACCTTCAGCAAAATTTGGAGCACCAAACGGCATAACCATGAATTCTTGTGCATCAGTTGATTGCCACCCAGTGTGGGCTCCACCATTCAAAATATTCATCATTGGAACAGGAAGTACATGAGCATGCACACCTCCAAGATATCGATAAAGCGGCAACCCCATGGAATTAGCAGCAGCTTTGGCAACAGCCAAGGATGTTCCTAGTATGGCATTTGCCCCCAATTTGGCTTTGTTGTCAGTTCCATCTAATGCTAATAGAGCCATATCGATCGCTCTTTGTTCTGTGGCATCCCAATCAATCAGTGTGTCTGCTATTTCAGAATTGACATTTTCTACAGCTTTAAGAACACCTTTTCCGCCAAATCTTTCTTTATCCCCATCTCGCAACTCTAATGCTTCATGAGACCCAGTAGATGCCCCTGAAGGAACAGCAGCTCTACCCCAACTTCCATCTGCAAGAACCACTTCCACTTCCACCGTTGGGTTCCCACGAGAGTCGAGAACTTCCTGACCATAAATTGAAACAATAGTAGTATCCATATTTACCTCTCAAAAAATTAAATATTTGTTATGTTATTCAACCTTCAAGTATACCCGCTTTTGATATTCTTTAGGCTATTTACGCTCGATTCCTGGAGAAGTCTTTCGCTGATTGAATAAATTTTACAAACAATGGGTGAGGACGATTAGGTCTGGAAAGGAACTCAGGATGGAACTGAGAAGCCACCATGAAAGGATGATCCTTAATTTCCACAACTTCTACCAATTTTCCATCAGGAGATATTCCGGAAAAGACCATTCCGTGTTTCTCAAACACCGCTCGATATTTATTGTTGAATTCAAACCGATGGCGATGTCTCTCTTCAACCAAATCCGTCTCATAAGCTTCATGGGTTATGGTCCCGGGCTTCAACTGACAAGGATACAATCCTAATCGCATTGTTCCTCCCATATCTGTAATATGGTGCTGATCAGGCATTAAATCAATAACAGGATGATTGGTTGCGTGATCGAATTCAGATGAATTTACGGTTTCATCATTAAAAATAAATCGTCCAAATTCAACGACCATTAATTGCATTCCTAAGCACAACCCCAGATAGGGCATCTTATTTTCACGGGCAAATCTTGCAGCAGCGATTTTCCCTTCAATCCCCCGAAGGCCAAATCCACCGGGGACTATTATGCCATCTGAAGATTCCAGATGAGAAATACTCTTCCCTTTTTCAATATCAGATGAATGAATCCAATCTATATCCAAATCCAAATCTTGGTGAATTGCAGCGTGGTTTAATGCCTCTTTCACGCTCATATAAGCGTCGTGTAATTCAACATATTTTCCTACCAAAGCGATTTTCAGTTTAGGTCGATTTTTGGAAATTTTCTGAACAATCAAATCCCATTGAGCCCAATCCGGTGTTTGCTTTGATTGTAATTCCAACCGTTTAAGCACTAATTCACCAACATTGGCTTCTTCCAATAACAATGGTACTTTGTATAAGTTGTCTGCTGTAACCATGGGGATTACGGATTCTTTGTTTACATCGCAAAACAACGCGATTTTGTCACAGAGTTCATTCGGAATGGGAAAATCTGATCTAGCGATGATCATGTCTGGAGAGATACCTATAGAGCGTAATTCCCTCACAGAGTGTTGGGTTGGCTTTGTTTTCATTTCTCCAGTTGCTCCAATGGTTGGTAACCAGGTGAGATGGACAAACATTGTGTTTTCTCTTCCCAGATCACTCCTTAATTGTCGGATTGCTTCTAAGAATGGTTGGGATTCTATATCACCTACAGTTCCACCAACTTCCACAAGGATGATTTCAGCTTCCGTAGTTTTGCTTACCAAGGAAATTCTTCTTTTAATTTCATTGGTGATGTGGGGGATCACTTGAATGGTGCCTCCCAAATAATCTCCTCGTCTTTCTTTGCTGATTACTTCTGCATAAACCTGTCCGGTTGTTACATTACATTCTTTTTGTAATCGGATATCGATAAATCGCTCATAATGACCAAGGTCAAGGTCTGTTTCGGCTCCATCATCGGTTACAAATACTTCACCGTGTTGGTAGGGGCTCATGGTGCCGGGATCCACGTTAATATAAGGGTCTAATTTCTGAACACCAACCTTAAATCCTCTTTCTTTGAGTAATCTTCCGATTGCTGCAGCAGTCACCCCTTTTCCAACCGAACTAACAACACCACCCGTAAAGAAAATGTATTTTGTGTTCATTTATTAACCCTTTTGACTTATGATTTTCGCTAGAGACCAAATTATTAATGACTCAATAATAGAAAGATTTTACATCAGAAAATCTATTTCGCTTCTCAAATTAGACGAAAAAAAGACCGGCATTCGCCGGTCCAAATTATTCTTATCACTCGGGAGAGATTGAGATTAGCTCGTTTTTTGATCCAGAGTTCTTGCGAGCAAATCGTCTTGAACTACCGAAGTTTTTACAGTTTTCTTTTTGGATTCTTGTTTTTTTGCATTTGCTTTATCCATAGCAGCGCGAATGGCAAGCTCCATTGCAGTTGGTTCTTCTTCTGTCTCTGCATTTTGTAACTCAATATCCAAAGTTGAGAATTCTGATGAGTCTTTCTTTTTGTTTCTCTTTTCTCTCTTCTTGCGAACTGGTTTTTCTTTTTTAGCCTGGTCATCCGTGAAGAATGTTGGTATTGATCTTTCAACATTTTCAACTTTTTCTGGTTCTGGTGTCATGGCTTTGATTGATAATTTTATTTGTTTCTTTTTACGATTGAAATCGATTATTTCAGCTTCAATTTCATCGCCATCCTTCATGACATCAGCAGGGGTACGAACATAACCATGTGCCATTTCACTAATGTGAATTAATCCTGGCCGTTCTGCGCCAATTTCAACGAATGCCCCAAAAGTTTCCAGTCGTACTACTTTGCCTTTTACCTGTAAACCTGTTTTTATTTCTCGCCATTCTAAATCCAAAGGTTTTATCATGGTGAGTTCAATCCGTTGATCTCTTACTCGTTTGATCCATACTTCGATTACATCGTTTTCTTTCAAAACATCAGAAACAGAAAGAATTGGTTCACTAGATGTTGAGTCCAATTGGGAAACATGCAGCATTGCCGGTCTTTCCGCTCCTATGTCGATGGCTGCACCGGCTAAGGTTGTTTTTATCACTTTTCCGGTGAATTTCATTTTTTGTTTTATTTCGGAAATCGGTATGCGTTTTGTTTCCGCTGTTACATTTTGTTCCATTAAACACTCTCCCAAGTTATTTTTTCAGCGGAGATTGATTATAATACCCGCATGTTGAACTGTCAAACACCAATTCTTGTCACAATCTTTACCATTATTATAAATAATTATTTTTCCAATAATAATTCAATTGCTTTTTCAAGTTGAGTATCTCTTTCTGCTGTAATATCCTCTTCGGTAATTTCTACTTCAATATCAGGAGTTAAGCCTAATTCATTGATCTGTCTTTCATTTGGCGTCAGCCATCTGGCGATAGTTACCCGGATCGCTCCCTGATTGTTCTGAAGTGGTAACCAATTTTGAACTGAACCTTTTCCATAACTTGTCATTCCTACTAAAATGCCACGTTCGTAATCTTGAATGGCACCGGCAGCAATTTCAGAAGCGGAAGCGGTTCCTTCATTGATGAGGACTACGAGTGGAATCTTTGTAGCCAAGCCGTTCGGTTTGGCTTTGTATGTGATTTTTTCTCCATCACCAAACTCTTCATACATGATAGGAGATTGGCTCACAAATTCGGAAGTGACATCAATCGCTGTGTTGAGATAACCACCACCATTATTTCTTAAGTCCAAAATTAACCCGACTGGTTTTTCTTTAAGTAAGTCTTTTAGGATATTTCGTAAATCTTGATGGGTCTTATCTCCAAAATTTATTAATTGAACATAAGCTATATCATCTTCTAGCATTTCTCCCACGACGCTTGGCATGGTGATTTTCTGTCGGGTAATCGTGACATCAAAGGTTTCTTCGGTTGAAGGACGATATATGGATAAAGTAACGTCAGTGCCTGCTTCTCCTAAAATCCTTCTCAATACTAAATTGCCTTCTATTCCGGTCATGTCCTCACCATCTACGGCAATTACCTGATCATCAGATTTTAGACCAGCTGCTTCTGCAGGTGAACCAGGCATGGGGCTGATGATAATTAAGAATTCGCCACTAACATCCACCCATGCTCCAATTCCTTCATACTCCCCTTGTAATGGGGCGTTTTGTTGTTGAAACATTTCGGGGTCCATATAGGAAGTGTGCGGATCACCTAAAGATGAAAGCATACCTTCAATAGCACCTCGCATCATCAAGGTCTGGTCAACAGGTTGATCTACGTATTGTTCATTTACGTAATTCCAGGTTTCCCAGAAAGGTTCGAATAAGGTATCAAGTTCTTCTGTACCGGTTGATGATTGCGGAGGATTTGTTGAAGTAATCTGGTTATCCAGATTTTCACCAGAATTTTTGAGCAAAGGAAAGGCTTGTCCGACCAGAAATCCTCCGGAAAATGTGCCGAGCATAATGATCACCGCGAGGAATAGGATTAATATTATTTTTAGTGGTTTGGAGTTCATTCAATCTCCTTATTATTTTCTGAAATATTCTTGATTTCTAATTCTTTAACCAAATCAGATAATTCATCTAATTGTTGGTTTTCCTTCCTGAATGGATCTTTCGCCACATTAAAGGATTTTCTTAATATCTCGCGTGAAGACCCTGATTTATTCTTCCTGAGAGCTGAAAATAATCCAACATTTATTAAGATGATGGCTAAAACAAATATGATCAGAACTAATTCTTTATTAACTGAAAAATCCATTATGACACTTTGATTGGTAAAAACGGAAAAACCGATTCTAAATCTTCGATTTTCCTGATTTGAAGGATTTTCGGATCGAGCCTCTGACCATCCTCAGAGACTAAGACCGACTTCAACCCTAGATTGTTGGCTGCTTCAATGTTTCTGATATTGTCGTCAACTAATAAAATTTTGGTTGGATCTGTAATATTTAATTTTTGTAAAGCTAATCGAAACGCTTCTACCATCGGTTTACAGTAAGGGGTTACGTCAATGATATCCACAGTTCTTTCAAAATATCTTGTGATATTAAGAGCATCGGTTACCCGTTTTGCGTGCCATCGATCCCCGTTTGTAAAAATTACTTTTTGTTGAGGGAGCATTTCTAACAACTCGTTGAGTTTCGGATTCGGGACGAGAAAATCATTAATTGGAATATCATGAACAAATCTCAAATAATCAACGGGATCAATATGATGAACAGATTCAAGACCTCGCAATGTGGTTCCAAATTCACCGAACAATTTTTCTCTCGTAGAAGGGACATCTTGTTCCTTGTAATTCAATTTTTCAACCATGAATCTATCAATGCGTTCCCTAATAAGAGACCAGATGCCCGAAGAACCAGGGTAGAGAGTATCATCAAGGTCAAATAGTATAGTTTCAATTTGCATAGCGTTGATTTTACTCTAAATGGACGCAATCATCTATCAGATGTAAAATAACTGAAGAAATGGTTTACCTATGAAGAAAATTCACATTTTGTCAGATGAAGTCGCTTCACAAATAGCTGCTGGTGAAGTAATTGAACGGCCGAGCTCGGTTGTAAAGGAATTAGTCGAAAACTCAATAGATGCCGGTGCAACTCAAATTGATATACGAATTGAGGAAGCTGGGAAATCCTTAATTGAAGTTGTGGATAATGGAAAAGGGATTGGAATTGATGACCTTGAGTTGGCAGTCTTACGCCATGCAACGAGTAAATTGAGATCCGCGAATGAATTATTTAATATTAAAACTCTCGGATTTCGCGGGGAGGCATTAGCTTCAATTGCATCCGTATCCCACTTTCAATTAATTTCTAAATCAATTGAGGATGAAACCGGTGGAAAAATTGAAAACCTGGATGGCAAGAATTTTGTAAAAACAAAGATAGGATACCCAGGTGGGGCATCCGTTTCAGTAAGAAATCTATTCTATAATGTTCCGGCCAGGCTAAAATTTCTTAAGTCAGATATAACAGAACGGCAACGTATCACGACCTATGTAACCAAATTCGCACTTGCTTATCCTCATATCAGGTTTCAATTAGTTAATGAGGACCAGATTCAATTGCAGACCAATGGAAATGGCGATCGTCGCGAGATCCTAACTCATTTGTTTGGATTAGAAATAGCGAAACAGATGCTGGAAGTAAGATTTGATGAGACACCGTTCCTCATTTCTGGTTTCATAAGTCCGGTGGCATTAACACGCTCCAATCGAAAAGAAATGACCTTTTTTGTGAATGGCCGCTGGGTACAGGATGTCGCATTAAGTTCCGCACTCATGAAAGCCTATCACACCATGATAATGGTTGGGAGATATCCGATTTCTGTGTTATTTCTCGATCTCCCTTCAGATTTTGTGGATGTTAATGTTCACCCAACCAAAGCGGAAGTTCGTTTCGAAAAACCAGATTTGGTATTTAGTCTTGTTCAGCGAGCAACTAGACGTGCGTTGTTGGCTTATTCTTCATTTCCTGAGATCACACCTAAATTTTGGTCAAACCATCCTGTAGAAAGTGGTCATATTGAAAAAAGTGAATGGACTCCAGCTCAGATGCTTGATGTGAATGAAAATCAAGGTGGTTTTTTCAACCAATCAAACCAATTTTTGACCGAAGTAGAATCCTCACCAGCACCTTATGTCCCAATGCTACGTCATGTCGGACAGGTTGGAGCAACTTACATTGTTGCTGAAGGTCCCGATGGGTTATATCTGATTGATCAACATGCTGCTCATGAGAGAGTATTATTTGAAAAATGGATGGCTCAGTTGGGAAGTTCGATTCCATCTCAACAGTTGTTAACGCCTGAAATAATTAAGTTGCCTGCACACCAGGCTATCTCATTCAATCCCCAATTGGATATCCTTCGAAGGATGGGGTTTGATATTTCGGAATTCGGCCCGCATACATATCAAATACGAGCAATACCCGCCATGCTCATTGGAATCAATCCACATGAAATAATCAAAGTCGTTGTTGAGGACTTTGAAGATGATGAACGTCCATTGGGGAATATGGTGGAAGCCATTATTGCTGCAAGAATTTGTAAGAGAGCTGCGATTAAAGGTGGGCAGGTTCTTTCGAGAGAAGAACAAAAAGTGTTAATTGAAAATTTGGAAAAATGTGAGACACCACGCACATGCCCCCATGGCAGACCGACGATGATCCATTTATCCGTCGACGTGTTAGAAAAACAATTTGGTCGACGGGGCAGCCTCTAGAAGAGATCTTGAATTATTAATTTTTAAGTTTTTCTATTATCAATCTCCAGACTTCTTCGACATCAAAATGGATGAGAAGATCGGACATCGAATCGATCGAGGTGGCGGAAAAAGTATTGATTATCAATTTTGCATTATTCGCTAAGGCAATTAATGGTAGTTGATTAGCCGGATATACTTCCAGAGATGATCCAATCACAATGACCAAATCAGCTTGTTCAAAATGGTGGGTCGCATTTTCCCACGCATCAGGGGGCAACATTTCTTCAAAGAGAGTTATAGCTGGTTTTAAATAATTGCCACATTTATCACAGGTAGGAATTGAGAAATCTTCAATAAACCTCGTGATTAAATTTTCGTTGAAAGAAATCCTTGTCCTACATTTCAGACATTCAAGATTAACGACGGATCCATGGACTTCAATGACATTTTTAGAACCAGCTTTTTGATGGAGATAATCAATGTTCTGCGTAACGATAGCTTTAATTTTCCCCTGCTTTTCCAATATTGCTAAGGCTTCGTGAGCGTAATTTGGTTTGGCTTCATAAATTTTTTGGGTTAATGGATGAATCCACTTAAAAAAGTCCATCGGCCGATTTCGGAATGTGCTCAACGAGGCAACCTTCATTGGGTCACTTATCTCCCACAACCCACTATTTGCAGAACGAAAATCTGGAATTCCTGATGGAGTTGATAAACCTGCCCCGGTTAAGACAACCAGATAGTGAGAATCATTGATTAACTGGCAAGCCTTCGAGGTAATATCATTCAATTCAGACATTATTTATTTTATATTGACAAGCAATTGGTCAGCTAATCGGTAGAATTGTTGTGAAACCAGACTTTCAGGTTGAATTTTAATTAAAGGTTGAAAATGGATGGCTGCCTGGTAGGCTTGTTCAGGAGCCGAAGGAATTGCAATGATCGGTAACACACCAATTTTTTCCTGTATTTGAGGTTGTGTTAATTGAATATCTGCTCTCACACGATTGTAAGAAATTACCTGTAATAATTTATTTTTTCCGAATCCCAGGTTCGACAACTTTGCCAGGATTTCTTTAGTTCGTTCCACTGAAACCGGGAATGATTCTGTTAGCAACAAAATTTGATCGCATTTCTCCAGCACGTCTGTGAGACTATCATAAACAGGTACCCCAAGATCTAAAATTGAAATTTTTGCCAATCTTGACAAACCTTCAATTAGAAGACCCATTTTTCTATTGTTCTCATTAAGGGAAAATGGCGAAAACAATGGAGAGGCAAGTAAAATTTTTATTCCAAATAAGGTCCTATTTAGGTGCTTATCAATGAACTCCGGGGTGATGTCACCTGGTTTGCTGCTTAGGATTTGGTCTAATCCTTTGGTATCGGTTAGGCCAAGTTCAGTTGCCCAAATTCCTTTGCCAGGGACAATTTCAGCACTGATTACTTCTTCGTTACTTTTTTCTTGGAGGGCGATCGCCAAATTAAGTGCCATCGTAGATGCACCAATCCCACCTTTTGCCCCTAAAATTCCAATTGTAAAACCTTGTTTCTTTTGAGGAGTTTTCAGTGATTGAGGAGACGCTCTTCTTGTGAGTAAAGCTTTAATGTGGGCAACCAATTCAACTGGATGGACAGGTTTTGTTAGATAGTCATCTGCTCCAGCTTCGAATCCGGCTACTTTATCATCAATTTGACTTTTGGCGGTAAACATTAGAATTGGTATTTCAGCCGTTGTTGGTTCTGCACGAAGATGCCTGGCGACGGTATAACCATTCACTTCTGGCATCATAATATCAAGAATAATCAAATCTGGTAATTCAACTTTTGCTAAGGCAACACCATCATCCCCATTATTCGCTGTAACTGTCTGGTATCCCTGTCGTTGAAGCATAATTCCAATTAATCGGAGAGTTTCAACGTCATCATCAAAAATCATAATTTTTTCTGGCATAGGTGACCTCTTAGAGAATGATACTTAACAATTATAAATATATCTTAAAAATTGAAAATGATTTGTCTTTCAACAGAATTAGTTTAGAATGGAAAAAATGGATGACAAATTCAACTCTATTTTAGATGAAAAATATAATTTAGTACCTAAAAAGCCAATTGTGATTGGATTTTCAGGGGGTATTGACAGTGTCTGCCTGACTTCATTATTCATGAAATCATCTTACCCATTGATCATTGCTCATTTTAATCATTGCTTACGTGAGACTGCAGACCGTGATGAGGAATTCTCACGATTATTTGCCACCGAGAGGAAACTGCTTTTTTATTCCGAAAGAGGGGAGGTTAAGAAATTTGCCTCTGTACAAAATCTATCCATCGAAGAAGCAGCAAGAAAAATGCGCTATGCTTTTTTGTTTCGTGTTGCTAAGGAAAACCAGGCAGATACTATTGCGGTCGGACACCATGCTGATGACCAGATTGAGACAGTCTTGATGCACATGTTTAGAGGGAGTGGAATGTCTGGGTTAATCGGTATGAAACCTGAGGTAATCATTCCAGAGTTTGACAGAAAAATCACCATAATTCGGCCCTTATTAACATTCAAGCGTGCAGAGATTGAAGCATATTGCAAAAAAAATAGCCTTAGTTTTGTTCAAGATGAAACTAATTTTTCTGACGATTATGAAAGAAATCGTATAAGAAATCAGATATTTCCATTCCTGAAGAATTATTATCCTGGTATAGGGGAGAGAATTTTAAAATTATCCACTCTTTTAGGAGATGAGAACGAATTTCTTAATGATATTATGGATGAAACCTGGGTTAATGTTTGTTTACAGGATCACCCTGAATTTGTTAGGATGGACCGTCAAAAATTTAAGGAACTTGATGTTGCTCTTCAAAGGAGAATCGTGCGGAAAGCATTTTTTTCCTTTGATCCAACATTGAGGAACCTTTCCTTTGATAACGTTGAATGGTTTATTAATTTTTCAGGATCATCAAAAACAGGAGAAATTGATCTTAGCAGCAACGTTCTTGCTATCATGAATGGAGACGAAATAATTCTTGGTTCTGCAGGGAAAAAATGGATTGTTAATATTTACCCTCAACTTGATCAAACCTACAAGCTAGATCCAAAAACTAACCAGGTGATTTTCTTATCAAATTTATGGAAAATCGAGGTTGAACAGGTAAAGCATCAACCGGATATCAATGATATTCATGAGGGATTCATTGCTTATTTGGATGCGGATTATTTTCAAGGAAAAGAAATGACATTTCGTCCCAGAAAAAATGGAGATCGTTTTCAACCCTTAGGGATGATGAATGGAAAGATCAAGATAAGTGACTTTTTTATTAACAAGAAGCTAATAAAAGTGGCCAGAGACAAATGGCCACTATTAACAACTATAAATGATGAAATTGTTTGGATTCCAGGCTATATGCCCAGTCATTCAGCTAGAATCACAAACACAACAAAAAATATTCTAAAAATTTCCCTGCTGAGGATCTGACAAAATTTAGCGGGATAATTTTGCTAATTTTTGCCCTATTTCACGCCATTGGATCTTGGAGATTCCTAGTTTCTGGCGAATCGCATCCTTTTCCATGGTAGATTTGTAATCATTCACTGCGCAGGTCCACCGACACATGTCAAAGGAAAGGTGTTTTTCAAGATTAGCTTCTTTGCTAATGTCCTCTAAAATATATTCCAATCTCCTTGGTGACCAAGGAAAAACTTGATCTTTTGGATTGTATTGCGCTAAATATTCCTGATAGGCCTCAACCCATTCTTCTGAAACATTAATTTTACGTTCTTTGTTCCTGTAATTAGGATTGTTGTATCGCACAAAAATGAAAGGACCATTCGGGGAGGATAAATCTATGTGGTTCAAACCTAACATTAAGCATTCTCCCTTCTTAATGCCAGTTTCCAGCAACAATTTGACTAATACAAAATAGCGGGCGTCAGGTTTGGCACTTTGTCGATATTTATTTGCTGTTTCTAAAACTAAGTTTGTTTCTTCAGAAGTCAAAATCACAGGCAAAGGACTGATAACAGATTTTTGAACAACTTTTTCAGCTGGATCAATAGATATCCGCCCATTGGTCTGAAGCCACCGGAAAAAAGCTTTTAAGGATGTGATTCTTCTGGATAATGTTTTTGGACTACAAGAGACGCCCCTACCAGTCTCCAGCCACTTCAAGAAAAGGTTGAGGTCCGTTGTGGTGATCGAACCTATCGATTTGTCGGGAGGGAGGTAACCCGCTAATAATTGCATGTCATTCATAAATGCTTTTATGGTATATGGGGATTTATCTTGGTCCTGCAAATAAATTTCCCAGGCTTGAATGGCTGGGTTTAATGGCGTCGTGGAATGGATATGAGATTCTAAATTGCTTTGTGTTTTCATTATCACCTCTATTTCGTATAGATAATATGAATTTACACGTTTTGAATTCATTTGTCAATACATCTACAAATGAATCTTTATTTATTTTGGTGTTCTACCGAATTAATTAGGGAGAATAATCAGGGTGTAAAGGCTGATTGGTATATGACATCCTGTATTAATTCATAATTTGGAATTAGAACATTCGCACCTGAGTCAGGTAAGACGTAGGGGTAAACATGCTCTGGCCCGATCGCGAATCTACGTAATTTGGATGGATCCGATAAAATTTTTGCTGCTAACGGCGCTAATGGAACAATGTCAGTCAATGTTAGGTTAGTTTCCACTGAGCTCTGGTACAAATTATATAAATCCGGTACTCTTGAAATGGCATCCAAGGCCATGAGTTTTTCAAAAATCGCATACATCACTTCTTGTGCTCTTCTTGTTCGATCAAAATCGCTGGTTGAGTATCTTGACCTAACATACCAAAGAGCTGTCTCACCATTCATATATGTTGGTCCACCATAAACTGTACAGTATCCGCCCGCGTCTCTTTGTGACAAATTACAAGAATCAGATAAATATCCACCAGCGTTGACGGTAATTCCCCCAAGATTATCCACGATGCCTATAAACCCTTGCATGTTGGTCATTATGTAATAATCCACAGTTAGGTCGAAATTTTCTTCTAAGGTAGCTTTACTTAATTCGAAACCACCAAATGGTTGAGCAACATTTATTCTTTGATTTCCAATACCCGGAAGATTTACATAAAGGTCGCGAGGAAAAGAAACCACTGAAGCTGTTCCTTCCTCAGGATACAAGGAAAGCACCATGAAAACATCGGTTCGATACCCTGAACCTGGGCGAAAATCAGATCCTAATACTAGAATATTTACCTGACCTTCCGGTCGTTTTGGTTTGGTTGACGTGGGAATTACCGTTTCTTGACCAGCATCCTCTACAACAATATCTTCAGAATCCGGTTCAGGAGTTGAAATATCCTCGATAAGAGGCAAAAAAGGCGTTGGAGTAGCGGGAGAATCGGGATCCAAAGAAATCCATTGAACACTTTGTTTTTCAGGTATGACTGCAAAGGAAGTGTAACCTGGCAAATTGCATCCTGTAAGTGTAACGAGTAAGAATAATATGATCAGTGATTGAATTTTATTTTTTTTCATTAGCATTCTCAATTTCTTTATTGTAAGCCCTAAATCTTGGATAGTTAAGGTAAAACCATGTCATTTGACGAATTAACAGCAAGTTTTGTTCCAGGTTCTGTAATATTTATGACCACAATTTTATATCGTGAGAATTTGGATTTAAAAAACGCAGCGAAATTGAAAATTTAGATCACAATTCATTTCCAAAAATGATTGAGAATTGGTTCGGGGCATAACAGAATAGCCTTAATCAGGACAAAAATTAAAATGTCCGATATTGGAGAAAAGGTTGACAAAACCACTAATTCCGATAAAATCAAAGCGTTTCATCAAGCCGGAGTGGCGGAATTGGCAGACGCGCTACGTTCAGGGCGTAGTGAGCTTACGCTCATGTGGGTTCAAATCCCACCTTCGGCACAACTCTCAAAAGAATTTAATTAGGTTTTCATGGCACGATCTCTGCATCTTTGATAGAATTATTACAGGCAGAGAATTAAATGTTTAAGAAGACTACTTTAGACATCAGAAAGATTTCGATTTACATTGCTTTGATAGTGATTTTTTTTCTGTTGATGGGACTAAGTGCTCGTTTTAATGAGTTATCAAAATTGACAGATCAAAATGATTTTATGCAAACCGAAGTTGCTGCTTTAAAAATTACAGAATATTTCATAGAAACCCAAATTGCTTATGCAACCTCAGAAGTGGCAGTCGAAGAATATGCGCGTGAAAGTGGTTACATGGTAAAACCTGGAGAAGTTTTAATAGTTCCAATTTCAGAAAACCAGATTACCCCAACGCCACAGATTGTCCCTATAAAAGAGACTGAACCCATACCCAATTGGAAGATCTGGTACCAACTCTTCTTTTTGGATCTCAATTAATCTAATTTTTCACGCTTAAGTCCAATGAGTGTCAGATCATCACTGGGGGGATTACCGTTTCTGAAATTGTGCAACTCAAGATCTAATTTATCCAAAATTTCATTTATATCCAGGTGATGGTGTTTTTTCAAAAAGTTTATGGATCGCTCGATACCAAATTCCTCTTCTTCATTCGAAAAGGTCTCCGTAAGTCCGTCGGTATAAAAGAGGATTAAATCACCCGGATCTAAAGATATTTCCATATTTTTATATTGCACATCTTCGATAACCCCAAGCGCGATGTCTCCTGATGGTAGTTCCTCTGAATCAGATTTATGGCTTCGAATAATGATTGGACGATTATGACCAGCATTGGCAAAATATAATTTACCAGTTTTCAAATCTAGAATGGCAAATATGGCAGTTACGAACATCCCACTTGGGGTATCTCCAACCAGAAGGTTATTAACAGCACTTAAAATTCCCCCTGGATCTGCAATTGTTTGTCCAAATGCTCGAACCAAAGTACGTGAGACAGTCATATAAAGAGAAGCTGCAAGTCCTTTGTCGGCTACATCGGCTATTACCAATCCAATTCTATGGTTACTAAGGAAGATGATGTCATAGAAATCGCCACCCACTTGTAAAGCAGTCTCCCAGCGTGTCTGAATTTGCCATCCAGGCAATACAGGGATCGAATCAGGTAGAAAAGTTTTTTGGATTTGTCTGGCGAGTTGAATTTCTTGTTCTAATTTTTCACGTTTGACAATATCCTGTTGCAAGAAATAATTCTGAATGGCAAGGGAAATTTCCTGGGAAACTCCGTTCAGTAATTCAATTCGTTTATCAAAATATTGTGCTGAAAGATTATCCTCTTTCGTGAGTAATATGCCTAAAAGTTCACCTTTCAAGATAATAGGAAAGGCGATCAGCATATGTTCTGATAATTCAATTTTCATTTCACTAATATAAGGCATTGGGTTCACATGCGTACAATAATCATCTTTAAACTCGTCATCTGTGATGTATGAATACGCAATCTGTTGAGATTTTTCAACAAATCCTAATAATGGATTATTTTCACAAAAATCCTGAGATGAAAAAATTGATAAATGATCTTCATTGTCTGCATAAGCACTCACAACCCGAAACGTATCGGAAATTTCTGCATCCGGCATATAAATAATACAGGCGTTTACACCGATTAGGATGGGCAATAAATTTACAATGGTTTCAAAAGTATCTGACAAGGTTGCCTGTGTCACAATCGCCTGGGCAACTTGTAATAATACCGCTGTAATATAGGCTTCTTCCTGTCGTGCCTCTACCAACCTCATATTATCAAGAGAAATAGCAGTTTGTTGAACGATCCCATGTAGGATCGAAAGAGTATCAGTAGTTAATTCATTCTCAAAGGAAGAATTCTTGGTCTGATGGATTACAAGAAATGCCCCTAATAGATCACCTCTTGCCCGCATTGGTAATAAAACGATTGTTGAATTTTCATCTACATCTTCAACGTCCTCAAAACTCAATTCCTCCTGTAAATCCTGAATATAAATCGGATTGTAGGCACTCAACAATTGGAAAGCAGCAGGAACATCCTTATTCCAAATGGGATTGGGAGGAGAGGAGAAACCATATTCCGATTTCAGGAAGAAGAAATTTTCATACGGGTTCCATAAATAAAATGCACATTGCTTCACGCCGACTAGTAATGGTGTTAATCGAACCATGGATTCTAATAAATCTTCCATGTTTTCATTGCTCTGGCATGCTTGAGAAACCTGTAACATCACCGTTGACATCCATGCTTGTTCCTGAGCGTCTGCAACCAGAGAAGTGTTATGTATGGCAACGGCAGCATAATTTGCAAATGCCATGCTCATTGAATTTGCTTCCTCACCATATCTTCTTGGGGTATGGTGGGCTAAAGTTAATAAACCTAAAGTCTGGTCACCGATTCTAAGAGGTGCGGCAATAGAAGAATAATCTTGTGAAAAATCCAAACACAGGCCTAAGGGACCTATGGGATCTTTTGATGTTCGAATCGTGGGTATATTATTCTTTAACGCCAATTCAAGCAATTGAAAAGTTTCGGGTGATTCAACTATTGTTTTGGCCAATTTATCTTTATTAATATTCCAAGTGGCAGTTAATGCCAGTGTGGAAGGAGTGAGCGGTTGTAATCCATCATAATTTTTATCTAGGAGCCAGATCGCTGATGCGTCGCAGGGTAGATTTTGGTTTAATTTTTCAAAAATATTATTCAGGAGTGTATTTAGATCTGTATTGGATGAGATCATACTGATAACACTTCTGAAGGATTCTGCAACTTTGTGGCGCCATTGTTCTGAGCTATAAAGGATTGCATTTCGTAAAGCGGCAGAAATTGTCGTGGCAATGGCTTCAAAAATAAAGAGGTCTCGCTCATTGATGGCGTTTTTGTGTGGACTTTGTAAGTCTAGAACCC
This sequence comes from uncultured Anaerolineaceae bacterium, assembly GCA_964430025.1. Taxonomy (GTDB): domain Bacteria; phylum Chloroflexota; class Anaerolineae; order Anaerolineales; family Anaerolineaceae; genus UBA6170. The sequence continues at coordinate 16,197 of CAYSFA010000021.1, forward strand.
CCAATATTTCACCACCATAAATCAATGGAACGACTAATTCAGATTGTGGTGTCCCAGAAGAGATAGATTTTTTTGTGAATCTATCATCGCTACTTGTATCATTAGAAATTGCGATAATGCTGTTTTTGGCTACCCAGGAAATTATTCCATCATCATCAAGATCAAACGCAAACTCTTGCTCCAAAAGTTCTCTGCTATTTGGTAATGAACCTGCCTGGTAAAAAACCTTTCTTCTTCCCTTATGAACTCTATAAATATGAATGCAATCGAAATGAAAGCGAATTCGAATAATCTCAATAATTTTTTCCAAAAGCTCATCAAGGTCAAGGATGGAGTTAATTACCTGGCTAATTTCAAAAATGATTGAAATTTGTTCAGCGCGTTGTGATAATGACCCATATAATTCCGCATCCTGAACAGCTATAGCAATTGAATTTGAGAGTGCGTTTAAAACTACAATATCGTTTTCACTAAAAGCATTGAGACGGTCACTTTGAATATCTAACACGCCGAGGGTTTTCTTGTCAATTTTCAAAGGAAAGGTAGCTTCACTTTGAGTATTAGGTAATTTGGCATAAGGTTTATATAATTCATCTTTTGAAACGTCCGAAGCAATTAATTCTTTACCTGTTCTGGCAACATATCCGACAATTCCCTCGTTAATATTTATTGAAGAACTTAAATTAGAGGTACTAATCTTTACTTCACCTTTGGAAGCCTTCAATTCAAGTGACCTGGTTCGCCCATCCAGAATAAAAATTGCTACAAAATAATAACCAAAGGTACTTTGGATTAAATCTGTGATTATTGAACACAGTAAATTCAAATCCAAAACATTAGCGGCTTGTTCAGACACGCTCCTAACAAGTGATAGTTGTTCCAAATGCCAATTTTTTAGGGCAACTTGCCTAATAATCTGCATCGAAACAGCTGCATGTGCAGACAATCCTTCCAAAAAATTGATTTCTTTAGTGTCAAATGCAGGACCTTTAAGCCGATTGACCTCAAGGATTCCCAACATATTATCCTGACTGATTAGTGGGATAGCTAATTGAGTTGGTTTTAACTTTTTGTTATACCCTAGAAAAGCGGAATTATTTCCCTGGTTGAAATTGATCAATTGTTGATCAAATGTTGCTCTAACTAATTCTGAGACATCCGCGTTTGGAAGATAATTGTCGGATTGAAATCCAGGTAATGGAAAATATGGTTCGGATAACCAAACGTATGCCTGTGCTCCTAATAAGCTGTTGATGGTCTCGATAATAAAATTGCACTGTTTTTCTACGGAGGGTTGATCGAGAAGTCTTTCACCAAGCCTTAGGTACTGTTTCCATTCAGTTAAAGATATTAGGTCTTCAGGCGTACTCAAAATTAATCCTTTACAAATTTTATTAGTGTAAGAATATTTCGGTCTGGTAAGGATTCAAAGTTAACGATATCCATCCATTGTTTCATCATATAAATACCAAGACCATGATTGTCACGATCTGATAAATTTGAACTCAAATTGGGTTCTTTAACATATTTTGGATTAAATGGTGTTCCGAAGTCGGTGAAGGTGATGGAAAGTTTTTCTTGATCAGAATCTACTGATATTAGTATGTCCCCATTGTTTTCTTGACCATAAGCGTGCTCAATGATATTTGAACACGCTTCATCAACAGCAGTTTCAATTTTGTATAATTCAAAATCTGAAAAATCTAATTGTTTAGCAGCTTGCAAGACGAATTCACTAATTTTTACCAGGTTGTTGTAATTACCAGGAAAAGTCAATGTCTTCATGGATCGATGGGATTAGAAATTACCTACAGCTGCTACTTCACTGTCAAAAATTTTAAAGAGGGATGTAAAACCTGCCAGATCCAAAGCTGCCATTATATTTTCTGGAACATTGGTAAGGACAAGTTCACCACGGTTGAATCTCCTGCAATTCTTTTGGGTAGAAATCAACACACGTAAACCGGCACTTGAGATGAAGTTTACTGTTTCCATGTTAAAAACGAGATGGAAACGATTATCTTCTAACAATTTATTAAATTCTTCATGTAGTTCTGGTGCGCTAGCTGAGTCGATACGTCCATTCACTTGGATTAAATCACAGCGTTTGTATTGAGTAGTTGAGATTTCCATTCAATTACCTCCGATTGGGATTGGAAAGTTCAGAAGAGTGTAACGAAGATGTTTATGATTATATCATGGGGCAATTGCAAAAAAAATGAATTCCGAATACAATGAGGCAAAATTATGGAACCAAGAAAGAATTGGTGTTAATTATGAAAAGAGATGATCCTAAGAAATTGATAAATTCATATAAAAAGAAACAACAAATGCTACCCTTTGTAATTTGGGGATTAGCATTATTACTGGTAGTCGTAGGAATCGTACTTTTAGTGATTTGGTTAGTCAAACCAAACGGGTCTGGGTTTAGTCTGTTTGCATCAGATACCCCAACCATGACGTCGACTTTTACACCGACTGATGCCCCTCCCACTGCTACATTAACAATTACACCCACGATCACAGAAACACCAACAATAACAATAACACCAACCAGATCAGGACCTATTGAATACACTGTGGAAGAAGGAGACGATTGTTGGACGATTGCTGAAAATTATGAAGTAATTATCGATGTGTTATTAGCAATTAATAATTTTGCCCCTGGTAGCTGTCCAATTCAACCAGGAGATAAAATCATTATTCCAGCTCCAAACCAGGAATTACCAACAGCAACCCAATGGCCAACAAACTTACCGAGAGGTTCTCTTTTAACCTACACAGTCCAATTTGGAGATACATTGGATATAATTGCAAACAAATTCTTCAGTACTGTTGAAGATATTATGGAAAATAATGATTTGGAAAACTCGAACCAGATTTTTGCCGGTCAAATATTGGAAGTGCGGGTTAATTTGGTAACACCTTTGCCAACATTACCAGCAACAGTAACGGTTACACCTACTCCATAAAGGTAATCCTTAAAGTTAACAAAAACCGCCTTGTGTTTAGGCGGTTTTTTTATATCTTATTGCTATTGTTGTTTAATACCCATTTTGCGAGCATGACTAATTCTTCGTTGTCTGACTTATGGATGAATTCGTTTATTGGTTTACGAAATTCTTCTTGAAAATTGTTGTTCATGACAATTAGAATATTTCTAATAAAGCCCTCGTATTTTGTTCGTAAAATGGGAGATTTAATGTATTTTTCTTTAAATTGATTTTTGTTGAGAGGTAACTCATTGATTAAATTGACAGAATCAAGGTTGTTTTGGCCATTAAAATAATTGATTCTTGGAAGTTTGGAGAATCGAATGTTCCACGGACAAACTTCCTGGCAAATGTCACAACCAAATAACCAGCTTCCAATTCCTTCCCGTAGTTCAAAGGTGATTTGATTTCGGTTTTCAATTGTCAAATAGGAAATACAGTTCTTGGAATCGATTGTCCGGTTGGGGAGAATACAATGAGTTGGACATGCATCGATACATCTTGTGCAGCTACCACAATGATCGCTTCTGAAGGGCTCGTCTGGTTCAAACTCTAGGTTAATTAATATTTCAGAAAGAAAAAAATACGATCCCTGGGTAGGAGAAATCAGACATGAATTTTTTCCGATCCATCCAATTCCAGCTCTTTGGGCAAGATCTTTTTCCATGATCGGGCCAGAGTCCGTATAGAACCGATATTCGATCACCTTTGTTTTCAAAAGATCCTTAATCTTTTCAATAATTCTTTCCAATAACTCTGGAATAATTATGTGGTAATCAACACCTATAGCATAGCTGGCAACTTTGGGATCTCTATCCTGGATCAAATTGGATGGTGTATATGGGAGTGCGAAAACGATTATGGATTTACAACTTGGGAGGATCAATAAAGGGTTTTCACGTTTTGCTATTGTGTCTGACCTCGTTAAGTACTGCATGTCCGCTGCATACCCGCCATCTATCCATTCCTGAAATTGATCAAAATGAGGTGGTCTTGTCGGCTGTGTGAAGCCAATATGTGAAAAACCGAGGTGATAAGCCTCGGTTTTTATCATTTCTTTTATGAATTTCTGGTTTGGAAAAAAATTCTCAGACATTACGGTTCTGGGGTTTCTACCGTTTCTGCTGGACCTGTAGTGTTTGTGGGCGCTGCTTGTGTTGTAGTTGGGGAAGCTGGTACGCCAACGATGAAATTCACATAGATGGTTGTCCCGAAATTAGCTTCCGTTTCATCAGATAAGATCCAGTAGGATGAATATTCACCACTTTGCAATGGAGCTGTAAATTCTATGGAAATATCAACTTCTGAATTTGGTTTCACTTCCTGACTTAAAAGAATTGATGCAGGAGCGCCATATCGTTCCCCAGCCCACAAACGAAGTTTATAGTTGGCATTCCAGGTGGTGGTTCCAGTGTTTCTTACTCGCCAGGTTTTAACGAATTTTGACCCAGGTGGAATAACTTGACCGTCAGGTATGGTTACATCGGTCACAAATACCATTTTATTGGGGTTTGGTGTGGAACCAGCAACCGTCGTAGAACCAGGTGTTAAATTTGCAATTCCTGTACCAGCAGTTTCTAAAGTTGCTGTTGGAGCAGGTTTTGTATTAGTCGCAGTTGCAGTAGGTTGTAAAGTGTTGGTTGCTGTGGGTTGACTGAGGGCAGTTCTTGTTAATTGTGCGGCAACAGTTTCAGCAGCCTGGGTAAAAATTACATTTGCATCTATAGTTGGTTCTACTGGTACAGAAGGCTTGCAACCTCCTAAAAATAAAGATAATGTAAATACCATTAAGATCCCTAATACGATCTTACGAAATTTCATGTTCATAGTGACCTCCAAATTGTTTATAACACTCCTTTATCAGATATTTTTTAATTATTGACTTTCAATTTTCAATTGAAACCATCTATTCTGTCAAGGTCTATCCATCAATTAGGGAGTTGTGTCATCAAATTTTATGATGTCATCCCATTCCTCCGGAATCGCTATGTTCGGAACTTTATGTGAAAAGCCGAAATTTTCTATGAATGAAAAATAAGAAATTGCTCCTGGATAAATCGTTACTCGTGTGGAAAATTCTTCATTATTATACATGAATGATATCAGGTATTCACCCGCAGGTAAATCACTCAATACCATATTCTCACGATAATATTCATCACGATTGATGTTGTTGGTCGCATAGGTTAAAACCATCCATGCTTGGTTGGTTTCTAAATTCCGAATATATACTTCTTTCAAATTTATATATTGTTGTAATTGATCTTTAAGTTGCCCTACTAAAACACCCCAACCTTGAGGGGGAGATAACCATAATTCCGGATTTCGAGTACGAAAATAGCTATTCGTTTCCACCCTCACCTCAAAATGCAAATGAGGACCGGTTGTATTTCCTGTGTTACCGACAATTCCTAATTGAGTGCCTGTTTCGACACGTTGGTCTTTCTCCACATCGATCCGATCCATGTGACCATAAACAGTCATCAATTTTTTATCTCCATATCCAAAATCATGTTCAATCGTGACTGCCAATCCGTAAGGATCCTCTTCATCATATTTTCCAGAATACAATCCATACCCAACCCAAATAACTTTTCCTGGTGCTGCAGCAATGACTGGAGTACCTCTTTTAGCTGTGATGTCAATTCCTGTATGAATAATATCTGTGTCTGGGAAAAAATAACCAAAACGATAGTTTGCCAGAGGCCAATTTATTTCATCAGCTGCGATTGGCCTGGCAAAGAAAAAATGGTCATTTGGGGTTAATGCCCAAGGAGTCGGGTAGAGTGGTGGACGCCATAGTGAGATTGGTGCATCCCCGGGTTGTGGAAAAACAAGCGCAATTGGTTCTTCAATTATTTCTTCCGAAGGTGTTTCTTCAATTTCCTCAGAAATTGTGAGAATGGCTTGATTTAAGCCTTCATCCGACAAGTCCCGGGTCGGAGCTGGATTGACTTCATGAGGTGTTACAACAATTGTTGAATTAATTTCCTTGAAGGGATTAAATAAAATTAAAAGTATCAATCCGAATAATGTTGTAAGCCATCCAAAAAACAAAAAGTTTTTATTCATTTCAAGGAATAGGAGTCCAGGTTGGACGAATGGTTGATTGAATAGTTGCTTCTTGAGTTGGTGTGATCGTTGGCGACCGGAAAAAACGAATTGTAGGGCTGTTTGTGGGGGTTAATTGGTTCGTTGGGAGTGGAGATGGAGTTCTGATCGCTTCTGATGGGTAAATTTGTTTCATAGCTGAATACCAATCCATATTCTCTGAATAAACGAATTGGTTAAACCGGGTTGATTCAAAGTAATTTTTCCAATTTCCTAAGGCTGGAACTCTCTCCCAATTAACGCTTTGACCAATTTTGGTAATATCAACCCAGTATCCATCCGGGATAGAGATTTTCTTCCCCCCAGCTTCATAAGATTGTGGATCATTGTTATATCTCGACGATATATCAAATGGCATTTGCCGAAGCGGTAGCCCTTGTGAGCCATCCTGATAACGGGATTTAATCATAATCCGCCAAAAAGTTTGACCATTTCGCTCTTCTTTTATGGTCACCACCAATCCAGCATGGATTGATAACGGATTAAATTCAAAAGCCCTGCCAGTAAATAACCATTCTTCGACCATTCCTGGAATCGATGGCTCAGTTAAAGGCAAGTATGATTTATCCAACTGGTAAAAGAAATCCCATCCCGTTTCTGATGAAATAGTCGAACGAAATAAGGTAAATGGATCAATCGCATTTTCATGAAGAAAATGTGTGCTTACTTCCAGATTTTCCAGGTTAATTAACTGAAACCGTTCGGTCAGGATATTAGAAGGAGATCCAGTTTTGATATATAGAGAATTATTTGCTAAGCTTTCATTGATAAATTGAGTGACGTTACCACCATTCACAGATGTGAATCCAGTCAAATCACCAGGTAACTGAAATGGAGGATAGATCAAATTGTTGGTATCAGCCTCTTTTATGAGAAGAAAATTTGTATTAGCTTCTTGCAAAATAATCGTTTGAAATTGTCCATTGAGGTCAACGCTGGATCCAATTGTTAATTCAGAAACAAGGCTAAAGTTATCCATAATCGAAGTATTTAAGATCACTGGATATCCATTACTTTCACTTGACCAGAAAATTGTCTCCCCATCCTTTGACCATCTAGGGTTGAGATCCGTTAGATTTGGCCTGTCGGTTAGCCTTGTAAACCGATTATCCAAGGTGTTTAGGTTAGCTAAAAATAATTCTTCATCCCCACTTTCGCTGGAAACGAAGGCAATTTGGTCACCTTTTGGGCTCCAATCGGGAGAAAACTGCGCAAATTCATTGGATGTTAATGCGATTGGAGGAATTGTGAGATCACTTAAGTCTTGAATGAAAATATCCAAATTCCCTTTTTTATAAGATTCATAAGCGATGTAATTATTGTCGGGTGACCATGTAGGTGCACCTTCATATTCAGGGGAATCTGTTAATTGGATTTCCTCACCAGTATTGAGATCCAATATGAATAGATCCCAGTAACCATTCTTTTTCGCACTATAAGCCAGCTTTTTCTGATCGTAACTAATTGCAGGATGTATTCTTTCATAAGGGTCATCAAATAATGAAGTGAAGATTCCATTTTCTGGTTCAAAGAGGTAGAGTTGTGATTTCTGGTCTAAATATAGAGAAAAAATCATAAGCAAATTCTTGCTTTGTTCTGTTGGAAAAGAGGTGATCGATGGAGTAATAATCATTTCCTCAGAAATTCCAGGTGCAGTGGAGGTAATGGAATTCGAGGTTTCGTTTGTAGGTGAAATATTCTTGCCTGGTAATGACATGCCATTTTTTTGGTTAAAAATCATGAAAGCTATCAGGCCAATATTGACGAATGCTAATACAAGCCACAGCTTATTTTTATTCCCAGAATTATCGTTTTGAAGGCTCATTTGAATTTTATTTGAGAAACCGTGATCAATTTTTTGATTGTAACATTTAAAAAATCGATTAAGCAAATAGTATGATTAACGATTTTGTAAGTAATAATGGATAATTTCCATAGGATCAATCTGGAAAAAATATCCAGAGACTCTCCAAAGACAATAATTGTGCATTTCTAAGGTTGTTGCACCGTTATCATAATGCGCCATCTCCGAGAATTGAAAATTAGAGGGACCAAGGCGAAACTCTAAATGTAGATGCGGGTTCCCAGAAGCACCTGTGTTTCCTACCTTTCCAATCTGGTCCCCACTATCAATTGAGTTACCTAATTCCAACAATGGGGTTTCGTATAGATGAGCATACAAGACGTAGATAGATAAATCATCCAGGTGGAAATTTTCAGTCAATTCATATTTTGGACATTGCAAATTTGTGAAATTCGGTAAATCTTCGAACATGATATAGCTTTTCAATATGGACTGAAGGGATTCAGGAAGTTCCTTGATAAGCGTTTCGATCATGATCATATTTCCATATGGAGGACGGTCATTGACAACTGAGCTTACATTCCCTGAAAATATCGAATGAATAGGTAACTCTTCGATTGTTGAGAATTCTTTGAATTGATAAAAAGAAAAATCAGTTCCATGGTGTCCTTCATCTTTTCCTGTCCCTGCAAAAAAGAATGGATTTGAGTTTATGCCATCCAATTCTTCCAATTCAATTCCTTGTAACGGAGAAGAGATCATAAATTGTTCTTCCAATGTTAAATTGTTCGTACTAATTTCAGACACTTCTTTTTCAGGATTTTCAGTTGGAGCTGATTCATGTTTTTGGTCAATGAGAGGGGGAGAAGGAGTACTAACGTCCTTGATTGATGATGTAAGTGATTTAGTAGGGGTTTGAAAGGTTTCTGTTGCTTCGAAATGGATAGTTGGTCCGCAACTGGTAAATAAAAATATTGTAAGGCATAGAATAGATACACTTAAACCTTTATGATAATTTCTCATAGCAAAATTATATAGATATCTTTATTGATTTTCTATTCACAACCCCAATTTCGTCCTGGTAAAAAATCTCTCCGGAAATAATTAAGTCTTTTTGCCCAGAATAATTTCTCAAATGCATCGTAAACACAAATTCTTTATCAACGTTTTCAATTAATGTCACTTCAGAAATTATGGAATTATTTGTATCTGAAATAAAAAAATTAAAATTTGGTGGTAAGGAGAATTCTGAGATTTTGACAAATACTTTTAATCTATTGTTATCCTCCCAAGGTTCAACAGATAATTCAACAAAATGAACTTCCTTGGGGGGTAAAGGGTTTTGGAATGATCGATAATTATTCGCTAACATGGAATTAATTATAACGAAAAAAAAACGGGATGCTTTTCTGCATCCCGTTCGTCTTTATGGAGTGATTTTTCTACCTTCCATATAAAAACGTTTTTCATATGCTTCACCCATTGAAAATGTTTTCCTAGGTAAAGCCCCATCCAGGATAACTGTTTTGAATAATTGATCTTTTTCCAAAGTTGGAAGGTAAAATCCACAATTTCCTTCCGAACCCCCAATTTCGCAAGTTACATCTTGCCCATGAACATAATCGATTTTTTCAGCGCCTTTTTCCCGGAGAAATTCATCTAAAAATGATTGTAAGGTGCCAACTGGAAGATTTGTTGTGACACCGCTCACTTCAACGACGTTGTAAGTGGAATGAAAAATGAAACCAAATTTATGGGTATCTCCTGTTTGTTGATCAACCCGTTCAATCATATCATCACAGGATAACATTTCTTGGATAGAAAAATTATCTCCCCAAAATTGATGCATTTTTTCAACGATATCTGTTTCTAAACCAAAAATAATACGATGAATTGGTTCAAACTCCAGGCCTTCATCATGAATATTTTCAACTTCCACCAATGCGTATCTGGCTGGATGATCCATCCCAACTTGAGGTTTCAATTTTTCCCAAATTGATTTTGCGGTTGCTAAGGAGTGATTTCCATCCCCCATTGCAAATAAGAGAACGCCATACTCCTGATCCAAATTGTAATTGGCTTTAAATTCTGCCGGGGCAGCCAGTTTTTCTAAAGAGGTTTTAATGTTGTCATGATCGACTGGATCGGATATTCCGTATCCATATAGATGGCCACCATTCATCATCAAATCAAAATCATATAATTTTTGTAACTCATTTTTCTTTTCAATTAATGGTTCAATCACAGATCTATTTGGATCATCAATTAGTACCAGAATGTGAGGAAATTCCAGTTTT
>CAYSFA010000022.1:0-25453 GCA_964430025.1 uncultured Anaerolineaceae bacterium
TGGGGGTCGAGATCCCCATAGCGAACAGTAATAGGGACGGAAAAATTGAATGTTTTCATGCTTAAATTATACTCAGCACGAAAGGAGAGTCGAGAAAATGGAAGGTTATTCTAAATCTTTTTTCGAAATTCAACCAAAACCAAAGAATTAATTTCATTGTCCACCCTGCCCTAGTATCTCGAAGAACCAACCCCACGTCCCTACCATCCATTCACGTCCAATAAATAGGATTTGTTTACCGGAAATGTCATTTATTCCTCATGATCTATTGCACTTGCCATAGGAAATATAGTAAAATAAACTTATTAAGTAGACAATTTTTACCCACTTAACTGTAAAAGGAATTCCGTTATGCAAATCACAAGACAGGCAGATTATGCCTTACGCGCAATGTTATATCTGGCGCGGCTGAAAGCAGATGTACGTGCAGCCACCAGCCAGATCGCTGATGAACAGCAAATCCCCCCATCATTTTTGGCAAAAATTATCTCTCAATTATCAATTGCTGGCTTGATTAATACCTCGCGCGGTGCCCGTGGTGGTGTTTCTCTGGCCCGTGAAGCGGAAGATATTACGCTTCTGGATGTAGTAGAGGCAATTGATGGGCCAATCAGTTTGAATGTCTGTTCGCACAGTTCAGGAGCCTGCCCTTTTGGCGAAGATTGCCCCATTCAACCGATTTGGTCAGATGCACAAATTGAACTTGTCAGCCGTCTAAAATCAACCACGTTCGGACAATTGGTTAAACATAAGTAACCGGAGTTTTTATGCCTGAAGGTGTCCCAGTTTCAAGGCAATTTTTCCTCGTGACCCAAAAGGGTAATTTCGTTGTGGATTGGGGAAATAATATTTACCAGGATGTGTATTCCGGGAATAAGATTGAGCTTGATGAGGGTGAATTTACCTATATGGTTACTGAAAACGAGTTAATGGTACTAAAACAAAACAGTGTAATTTGTGATTACGACCAATTTACTGTTTATGTTTATCCGATGAATGACATTTGGGACACTTCGTCCGATAGCCAACCCTAACCAAACTGAATAGCAACTCAGCCAGATCCTAGAACTTCTCCACCATGAAAATACAGTTGGTAGATGCGTTTGCCATGCATGGTGATGAATTCTTTTCCTAGAAAACAATCCAAGCCACCTTCTACTGAACAGAAGTATGAGAAGTCCTTGCCAATCAATTCTTCCGGACCACGATAAGGCATTTCCACTGGCACTTGTAATAAAGCCGATTTGAGAAATTCGCCAAACCCAGGCGGGACCTTTTCGACCAGCATTTTTCCATAATAATTCATCCCCCAGATAGGTTTCTGATCATACCAAATCGCTTCTTCTCCAATGAAATGAAAATCACCTAAATAGGTATCCAGATAGCGTAAATTTCCTTCTGAAAAAGACAGATCCTTTGAAGAAGTTCGCGAAGATTGGGTCATCATTCCGCTTCCAGCATAGGTATTCTGCTTGGCTTTAATCAGAAATTGTACGAACTGGTTGTCGTTGATCGGGTAGTTCATGATTTCTTCCTTTGTTTTGGGTATAAGTGGATTGTACTTTATAATTAGCCAACAAATTTTCAAATATGACTAAGAATCCTATTAGTTTTGTAAGGTTTTATACCAATAACTAAAAAACTTATATACTTAGTATGGTGGGTTTTTGACGCAATTTGAATATCGAAAAACCCTCATGGACAAAGATGCATAATAGAAAATTATTAGACCTGGATCCGTTGTTTTCATCTTTTGAAGAAGCGATCATCGTACTCGATAAAGACCGACAGATCAGGTATCTAAACACCAAAGGGCAACAATGGTTGGGTTTGTCATCGGGCCGACTTAGTTCTCATTTAATATCTCCCTGGACAAATAATAACGCCAAACAAATTGGCTTGTTTAATTTAAATAACCACACCATAAAACCAGCAAATTCCAAACCGATTGGTGAAATTCTTCTTGAATTGCATGATTCCAAGGAATGGCTTCTGGTGGAAGCCAGGGAATCCCCCTTTCAATGGAATGAAGAAACATATTCTCTGCTCACGATGATGGACGTCAAGAAACGTCTTCTGGCGGAAGAAGTTCAAAGAGCTGTTTATGAAATCTCCGATGCGGCGGTGAGTGCCAGTGATTTGGAAGCGCTTTTCAAACGGATGCACGAAATCATCAACACATTAATCCCGGCTAACAATCTCTATATTGCCATCTACGATGCCAATAGCGGCTACATATCCTTCCCCTATTATGTGGATGAGAAAGATTATCTACAGCCGGATGAACGCAAAATCAAAGCCCGTGACCGCAAAGCCAAGCGAGGTCTCACGGAATATCTGCTGCACTTAGGCCAACCAGTGCTATTAACCAAACAAAATATTCAGGAATTAACCGATCAAGGTGAAATACGGATGATCGGCAGCTTGCCTTTGGAATGGCTCGGGGTCCCCCTTAAAACCATTCAGGGGAATGTAATTGGTGTTTTGGTTGTCCAAACCTATAAAGAAGGCGTTCAATACACTGAAGAAGATCGCGACCTGCTTGGGTTTGTTTCTACACAAATCGCAATGACGATTGATCGTAAGTTAATGGAAGAAAAACGGCAGTTGGAGCTGGAATTATTTGCAGCCGGTCCGGTTGTGGTGTTCAAAACACTGGTGGAAAATCAGGAAAAACGAACGATGGAGTATGTTTCTCCGAATGTGCAACAATTTGGTTACCAGCCAGAACAATTCTTACGAGGGGAGCTTAATTATCTGGATATTGTACATCCTGAAGACCGGAATAAAGCGATTAATAATGCTCCCAAAGGGTTTGAAAATTCAAATTTCCTCAATGATGAGTATAGAATCATAACCGCTGATGGAACAATTCGATGGGTTTATGATTTAACCTATGCGCATATGATCAGGGGCGAACAATTGGTGGAATATATTTACTATATTTACGATATCACCCACCATAAAGAAACCGAACAAGCCTTACAGGAAGTTAATGAGACGCTGGAAAACCGGGTATTAGAACGCACTGCTCAATTAGCTGAAACGCAAGACTTCTTACAATTGGTGATTGATACTATCCCAGCCCCAATTTTTATATTGGATAGGGATCTGGTTTATCAAGGTTGTAATCATGCCTACGAAAAATTATTTGGCGTTTCCAGAGATGAAATGATTGGGAATACCATTTCACAGGTTTGGTCTGCTGAGGTGGCTAATCGTTTTAATGAAGAAAACAAAGAAATCATTTCCACGGGGGTGTCCAAATCCTTTGAAGGACAAAATCTGGCAGCAGATGGCACTTATCGGGACCTGGTTTATTTCAAGGCACCTTATTTCAGGCAATCATCCAATGAACCTGCCGGAGTGGTTGGTGTTGCATTGGATATCACCGATCGCAAACGGATTGAAAAACTTCAAACAACGATTTATCAGATTTCAGAAGCAGCCAACGCCACCAACGACCTGGATGAATTATTCACATTCATTCATCAGGTGGTGAACGAACTGATTCCCGCAAGAAATTTATATATCGCCTTGTATGATGCGGAGACCGACACAGTATCTTTCCCTTATTTTGTGGATGAATATAGTCAAACACCAGAACCACGTGTTGCTGGCAATGGAATCACTGAATATGTCATCAAATCCGGGGAACCTTTATTGTTAACTTTCGAAAATGAAGAAGAAGTTACCACCCAAAACCAAATTGCACCCACAGGGGCAGATTCTTCCCAATGGCTTGGGGTGCCTCTCCAAATCGAAACAGGAAAAACTATCGGTGTCCTGGTGGTGCAAACATACGATGAACGCGAAATTTCCTACACCGATGCGGACAAAGAGCTGTTAACTTTTGTCACCAATCAGATTGCTCTGGCAATTGAACGTAAACAAGCTCAGGATGCCTTGCATAAACTAAATCAAGAGTTGGAACAAAAGGTAACGGATCGCACTAAACAATTAAACGAGCAACTAGCTGAGTTGACCCAAAGGGAACGCGAGTTATCCAGTGTTGTGAACATAGCTCAAGCCTTACGGGAAACACACCAACTGGATGAAATCTACGAGGCAGTATTAAATTCAACCCGCGAGGCAATAGGTGCGTCAGGTGTTTCGATTGCAATATTGGATCAGGAAACGGAAGAATTGGTGTATATCCCTGGATTGGGTGACTTCCAAATCCATAAGGATTTACGATTGAAAATTAATATTGGCGCGGCTGGCTGGGTCGTAAAAAACAAGACTGTATATCTGAATAATGATGTTCAAAAAAATCCCGGCCCAACCAGGGTTGACTTAACCGGTGGTGTTAATTCCCTGATGATCGCACCCATGATTGTGGACGATCAGGTGATCGGTATGCTGGAAGCTGGGACTTATCGCGATTGGAACAATGATGACGTTCGCATTTTAGTAGCTCTGGCTGAAATCGCAGCCTATGCTATTCAGCGTGAAGCTTTGAGTGAGCAGAAAGAACACCAATTGGCACGTTTGCACTCGTTACGCGAGATAGACCGCATGATCATTGGTAGTTTTGATCTATCTGCCATCATGCATTTCCTGGTTAGCCAGATCGCTGTTCAGCTTCAAGTGGATGCAGTGGACATTTTACAGATCAATGAAAAATCCAATCTCATCACCTATGAAATGGGTATTGGTTTCATTAATGAGAAAACGAGGAAAGCTCAAGTCGCAATAGGCAATGGGCCGGCTGAATGGGTGGTACTTCATAATGAACCTCTCCATCTCCCGGATGTACGATCATCGCAGTGGGCTAAATTCTTTGAAACCCTTCCTGCAGAAAAAATCTCTTCCTATTATGCAGTTCCCCTCACCTCAAAAGGACAGTGCATTGGTGTTTTGGAAGTGTTCAGGCGTTCCACCAAAAAGGTTGATCAGGAGTGGGAAGGCTTTTTGAGTGCATTAGGCCAGCAGACGGCCATCGCCATTGAAAATGGCCAACTGGTGGAAAAACTCACCCGTGCTAACCGTGAGATGAGTTTCGCGTATGATCGCACCATTGAAGGATGGGCACGTGCTTTGGATATCCGCGATCACATCACCGGGGAGCATACCCAAAAAGTGAAGGAATGGACGTTGATCCTTGCACAGGCGATGGGCATTCGCGATCCTGAAACCCTAACCCATATTCGCAGAGGGGCAACATTACATGATATCGGGAAAATTGGGGTTCCAGATCAGATTCTCAATAAACCTGGTCCACTGGATGACGATGAATGGAAAATTATGCGCCAACATCCCATTTTTGCGCGTGATATCCTCTATCCCATTGATTTCTTACGCCCATCGATTGATATTCCCTACTCGCATCATGAACGCTGGGATGGAACGGGTTACCCGCAAGGGTTGAAGGGAAAGGAAATCCCACTGGTGGCACGCATCTTTTCGGTGATCGATGTATATAATGCCATCACCTCGGAGCGTCCTTATAGCAAACCCTGGCCGAAAGAAAAAGCATTGGAATATATCCGTGAACAAAGCGGAAAACAATTCGATCCTGATGTAGTTCAGATATTCCTGAAACATGTAGATCGCTTTTACTAGACTGACCTGACAAATTAGATTGTATTTAAGGTAATCCTGCCTTTGGCATACACACTTTTCAGGGCATTCACACAGCGATCATCGTATTGAATGTTGGCAAATCTGGTCAATTCTTCAAAAGCTTTCTCATGCGAAAGGGCTAATCGATAAGGCCGGTTGGAAATCATGGCATGGAAGGAATCTGCCACTGCCATAATCCTACCAACCAGGGAGATCTCATTGCCGCGCAATCCCAGAGGATAGCCACTGCCATCCAGGCGTTCGTGGTGTTCAATAATTGAACGCAGCACTTCTTTGGATTTGAAACTAACCTTTTCCACAATCTTGTATCCAATTTGGGGGTGCTTGTAGATTTCCTGAAATTCCTCTTTGGTGAGTGAATCCATTTTCTTGAGGATTTCATCCGGAATTCCAATTTTTCCGACATCGTGAAGCAATCCACCCAAACGCAACTGGTTGATGTCTTCCGCGGGCAGACCCAATTCATGGCCAATTGCCGCAGCATATTCAGAGACATATTTGGAATGATCTTTGGTGTATGGGTCTTTGGCATCCACCGCGTGCATCAGGCTGGTGAGTAGCTGGATCATCAACTCATCCATCTGATTGTATATGTGAGCAGTCTGTAGAATGGTGGCTGCCTGGCTGGCAAAAATCTCCGCCAGCATTACATCCATTTTTGTAAAACTTCCATTCATTTTATTCAAGATTTCCAGCCCTCCGATGATGCGGCTGCTGGTGCTACCTCGTTCTTTGCCCAACTCAATGCGGTTTGCGACCAATGCAACGGCCAGGACCGAACGTGTTTTGAAATTGGATAGTACATCCACTCCATTGAAATAGCGTTTGTCGTTGACAACATCATTCACCACCAGTGTCTCCCCACTGGCGATCACGTGCTGGATCAACCCTTTGCCTTGGGGGATGCGATAATTTTCCACCAGACGATAATCAGAACGCGAGGAGAGGTGCAGGATAGCTTCACCATTAGCATCATCAATCAGATATAACGAACAGGCTTCCGCATCCAGCAGAAGTGATACCTGTTCCAGCAACATGCGCAGAATCTGATCAGGGTCGAGTGAAGAACTGATGCTTCCAATGAACTCTAGCAATTGTTGAAGACGGCTAGCCCATTGGTTGCTTTCCATCAGGTGGTCATACATCACCAAATAATGCCCCATCAGGTCCGCCAGATTCTCCAGCGTTTTTAATTGTGCCATTTCCTTAAAATTAGCGATCTGAATCAACCCCAACGATTTTTCCTGGTGTGAGATAGGTAAATTCAATAAATTGAATATAGGTTTCTCAATCCAGCGTGAGAATTCCATAAGTTGGGTTTTATTCTCCACAATTTCCAACCCGTTCTGGTTCCAACCCCAGGCAAGCAAATGGGGATATTTCCCGGTGGGGGGTTGAACATTCAGATAATTATCAAGAGAATACGAACCCGATTCCTGGTTCTTCAATAACCAGAGCACAAATTCCGCATCGCTTAAATCCTGAAAAACAGACAAATACGTATTGATCTGATCTGCTGTTTTAACCTGGTGTATTTTCGTTTGTGGCACTATTGTCATTATTCATCTCAGATAAGTAGGATAATGATATAGTTGCAAGATCGTACCAACCTGGAAACAAATTTCATTCTCAGGGTGGAATTTCCTTATTAATTTGGAAAATTTCTTGAATTAAGAATTCTTAAATATGCTTTTTTGCCAGAAGAGCATCAGCAAAGCTGCCAATAGTGCTGTCCCTGCCCCAAAGTAGAAAGGTGCAGCAGCTCCAAAACCCTGCCAGCTGCCAGCCCCTTGCCAGAGGATACCTGCAATCACCGATGCAGGCAGGTCAAGAATCCCAAGAATGCCATTGTATGTACCGTAGGCGGTGCCACGTAATGCCTCTGGAACCAGATCAGCCACCAGGGCCTTGGAAGTTCCATAAGCCATCCCGTAATAAAAACCATAGGCAATATAGAGCAGCCAAACTTGAACCCCGTTTTGTGCTAATCCAAACCCCAAATAAATGGCAGCATACACCAACCATCCGCCGATAATGATATTGCGTCGTCCGATTTTATCCGAGAGAGCTCCAGCTGGGGTGGAAATGAGTGAATAAATAAAATTAAAGCTGATTAACATCCCCAGAATTCCCAATATCCCCAGACCTCTTTCCTGAGCGCGCAATACCAAAAAAGCATCGGACGAATTACCCAGATCAAAAATTGCCACAATGATCATAAAGATCATAAATGGTTTTCCCAGACTTTTGAAGGCAAATTTTGGTAATTTGTGTTCTTTGGTTTTGGCAGTTTCTTTAACGCCGATAGCCAATGCCAGCACCGCCAGGACAGCCGGCACTATACTGATGATTACTATGATACGAAAAGTTTTTTCACCCAGTAGAACAGCTTCACGCTGTACCAGCCAAGTTACCAACAAAGCGATCAACAACCCCAGCATCGCCCCTGCTGTATCAGCTGCGCGGTGAAAGCCAAACGCCAACCCGCGTTGTTCTTCCTGAATGGAGTCGGCTACCAGCGCATCGCGTGGCGCCGTGCGAATTCCTTTGCCCACCCGGTCACTCCAGCGTGCACCGGCCACCCAACCCCAGTTATTTGCGAAATAAAAGAAAGGTTTCGAGATGGCAGAAATTCCATACCCCAAAACCGCCAGCCACTTTCGTCCACCGATTTTATCGGAAAACCATCCGGAAAACATTTTTACCAAGCTGGAGGTGGTTTCTGCAACGCCTTCAATCACACCGATAATGTTGGTTTTCACTCCCAACACGTTCGATAAAAACAATGGCAGGATGTTGATCAGCATCTCGCTGGAAATATCCATCAGGAAACTGGTCAGGCTGACTGCCCATACGTTTCTGGGCATCGAACGAAGTTTTAGAAAGGTATTATTTCTGGATTTTGCCATACTAATCACAACTTTCGTAAAAAACGAATCAGTCAATTTTAAGCCCGATTTAAATAAAATGATTTGTTTTCTATCCACCAAATGCAGTTAAGAATGCTATAAACCAATTACAGAAGAAATTAATGTTTATTATTATGAGCGACATTATACAAAATTGCTACTTAAAAAATCTTGACAAGGAAAAAATACGACCTTATACTTTTTTAATTGCTTGGGGATTAGCTTTCCCATTTGGGAATGGGTTGTCGTCAGGACGGAGGAATATGCTCCCGGTAACCTATGCGTATAACGCGTTAGCGAGACCAACACATTGGTGCTGGTTTTTTTGTTTAATCAGCGGTAAAAATTAGGAAAGGATTAAGATGAAGAATTGGTTTACCAAACAACCACAAGAAATCCTGCAAGAATTTGATACCGACTTGGAGAGAGGTCTTACCGTACAAGAAGTTGCACTTCGGCAACAAAAGTATGGAAAAAATGAATTAATCGATCGCGGTACCAAAAGTCCCTGGTTGATCATTCTGGATCAACTCAAAGAGACGATGGTGTTAATTCTTATTATTGCTGCGATCATCATGCTTATGTTAGCTGAATATAAAGATGCAATCGTGATCTTGATAATCGTGGTACTTAACTCTGCTTTGGGGTTCAGTCAGGAGTATCGTGCTGAGCAGGCTATGGCAGCTTTAAAGAAAATGTCCACCCCAAAGGTGCGTGTGAAACGAGATAGCCACATCAGCGAGATTTCCTCCGTTGAATTAGTCCCAGGGGATGTGATTTTCCTCGAAGCAGGCAATTCCATTCCAGCGGATGGAAATCTGATGGAGAGTGCCAACTTCAGGGTGCAGGAGGCGGTTCTGACCGGTGAGTCAGAAGCTGTGGAGAAAGATACTGAACCACTTCATAAGGAAAGCCCAGCTTTAGGTGACCAACATAACCGTATTTTCATGGGTACACTAGCTACTTATGGGCGAGCTACTGCAGTAGTGACCGACACCGGGATGGAGACTGAATTGGGAAAAATCGCTGAGATGATCCAATCAGTTGGTGGAGAACAAACGCCTTTACAGCGCCGCTTGGCTCAATTGGGTAAGTCGCTGGCGATTGCTGCTTTTGTGATTGTGATCATCGTCTTCTTGTTGGGCATTCTGCGTGGAGAAGAATTGCGCACCATGTTTATGACTGGTATCAGTATGGCCGTTGCGGCCGTTCCGGAAGGCCTACCCGCTGTGGTAACGATAGCGTTAGCAATTGGGGCTCAACGCATGCTGAAGCGTAATGCTCTCATACGTAAATTGCCAGCTGTTGAAACGCTGGGCTCGGTGACTACCATTTGTTCCGATAAAACCGGAACACTGACCGAAAACCGCATGACGGTGACTTTGATTGATGTAGCAGGCAATCGTACCGATCTGGTTGAATCATTACGTGATTACAGCCCGACCATGACCGAAGCTGAATCAGCAGCTCCTCTCATTGATCAGAGTAGTTCATTGGCTTTGATGCTAACCGGTGGAGCGTTGTGCAATGACGCCATCCTTGAAGAGACCGAACATGGTTTCTCCTCGGTAGGTGATCCTACGGAAGGATCACTGGTAGTGGCAGCAGTGCGAGCTGGCTTATGGAAGGACAAACTCGAAAAAGCATTACCGCGTGTTTCAGAAATACCATTTGACTCAGACCGCAAACGTATGACCACCGTACATAAAATTTCTAATCCGGAAAAATTACCACCTGCTCTGAAAAATTTGGTGCAATCACCCAAATTTAAAGCAGATGAACCATTTCTTTCCGTCACCAAAGGTTCAGTGGATGGATTGATTGAAATCTCTAACCGTGTCTGGACGGAAAATGAAATTGAGGAACTCGACCAGACCTGGCGGAATCGCATTATTAAGGCGCATGATGATCTGGCTCAAAAAGGGATGCGCATCCTGGGGGTTGCATTCCGCCAATGCACCGGAGAAGACACAAAACCAGAATGTGAAAATCTGGAAGAAAACCTGGTGTTCGTGGGCATGTTCGCCATGATCGACCCGGCACGACCAGAAGTGAAGGAGGCCGTTGCTACCGCTAAATCCGCTGGCGTACGACCGATCATGATCACCGGAGATCATCCACTGACAGCTTCGCACATCGCCAAAGAATTGGGGATTGCCACCAATGATGATGTCATTACCGGGGTAGATTTATCCAAAATCGATGATGAAACGCTCAAGAAACGGGTCAAAGATACCTCGGTATTTGCCCGCGTCTCTCCTGAGCATAAATTGCGAATTGTCACAGCCCTGCAGGAGCTAGGGCAAATCGTTGCAATGACTGGTGATGGGGTCAATGATGCCCCTGCGCTGAAGAAAGCTGATATTGGTGTGGCAATGGGGATCACCGGGACAGATGTCTCCAAAGAGGCTTCGGATATGGTACTGCTGGATGACAACTTTGCCACTATTGTTTCTGCGGTACGTGAAGGACGGCGGATTTATGAAAATATCCGTAAATTCATCAAATACACTATGACGTCCAACTTTGGCGAAATCGTGGTGATGTTATTAGGGCCGTTTGTAGGCTTGGGTTTACCGCTCTTGCCCTTGCAAATCTTGTGGGTCAATCTGGTAACCGATGGTTTGCCTGGTCTGGCACTCACCCAGGAACCTTCTGAACCCAACACCATGCAGCGCCCACCGCGTGACCCCAAAGAGCAGATCTTTGGCCGTGGATTGGGAGTGGATATCCTCTGGATTGGTGCTTTGATGGGTGTTGTGTCTCTATTAGTTGGGTTGTGGGCATACAATTTTGATATTCTCTCCAACTGGCAAACCATGATCTTCACCACTCTAACCATTTCGCAAATGGGTAATGCACTGGCCACCCGTTCTGAGAGTCAGACCCTTTTTGAATCTGGAATCTTCAAGAACAAAATGATGATTGGTGCGGTGTTACTCACCTTTGTATTGCAGTTGGGTGTGATTTACCTACCATTCATGCAAAACATCTTCGGTACCAAACCCCTCTCCTGGTTGGAATTAGGTGTTAGCTTCGGTTCCAGCCTGGTTGTGTTATCGATTATTGATGCGTCAAAATTAATTAGACGAAAACTAAAGAAGTAATAATCAGGACGAATAAGGCACCTCAATCGAGGTGCCTTTTTTTGTTTTATTAAGTAAGTTTATTTGGAAGTTTTTGGCGAGGTTATTTTTTGACTAAGGTAACGTGCTGCACAAAGCGGTCTTCCGCACCGAACTTGTATTTATAATCCTCATCGCCGCGCATGAAATCAAAACTTCGTCGCCCATTTTCATTTGCCCAACGTAACAAGTACCCCAATAATACCCACCCGGGGGAATAACTCATGAATTGCCGGTCAAGCCCACTATTGTATATCCACAGTTGGTTGTCATAATCAAAATTGTAATAAGTAGCTGCTTTTTGTCCGTCGATTTCCAGGAAGGCTAGCTGTAGATAACCATTCGCAAAAGCATGTTTTATGCTGCCTGTCATGGCTGTCACCATTTCTTCGGTCAGAAAAATTTCTTTCTCAGGATCCTGCGCCATTAACCTCAGGAATTGATCAATCGCATCCGGAAGAGCCTCTTCATCCTCTACAAAATACCAGCGTGAAGGCACCTCAGCTTCTTCCAGTCGGCGG
Source organism: uncultured Anaerolineaceae bacterium (assembly GCA_964430025.1). Taxonomy (GTDB): domain Bacteria; phylum Chloroflexota; class Anaerolineae; order Anaerolineales; family Anaerolineaceae; genus UBA6170. Next base: position 12,142 of record CAYSFA010000022.1, read on the forward strand.
ATCTTACGGCGAATTTCATGTCGCTGCTTTTTATCCAGGCTGGCGAGATATTCCTCCCAGTCACCCGGCAAGTGGATAATCGGAGCATGGTTGGTGGTTTCCTGTGAGAAATGCCAACCTGCTGCAGTGGAGGCTTCCTGCAATTGTCTGATGCTGGGTGAAGAACCCAGAAAATTGAAGAGTTCCAGTTTTTCTTCCCCAGACAAAAAGGTAAGCAATCCGTCCACGAAAGTAACCAGGTCGTCTGGACGAACGATGAAATCCAGGTAATCGGAGATCTCGATCGAACCTAAGAACAGAAAAGAGTATTCTCCTTTGTAAGAGGCACGGAAAAGTGGGGCAATCCCAACCAGATGGTCTGCTTCATGGGCAGTAATGATAGCCAGGGTTGCATTGGGATCCCATTCCCCACCGCCACGCGTTTGCCACCAGTTTTGTAAATACTCAAAGCGTAAAAAAGGAACGTGTGTGACGCTTTCCGTCAGTAACGCGTTCCAATCCTTTTCCAGGTCAGCTGGAAACGAAGTATGTAATTTGAAATCCATACCCCTAATTATAATCGTAGCCCGAAAGCCTGACCAGTTGAGATTAGACAAATGAAGGAGTAGGAGCAGGATGCAGATGGAGAATTTGTGTCTTTAAATCACAATCTGCGAGATTTCCGCTTAATCTCGCAGATAGTGAGAGGAGAGTTCTCATTTATCCAATTTGTTTCACCCAAACAATTAGAGGTACCATTATATTAATCGCTGAACATTAAATAAATATGAGTAAAACTATCTTATTTATTAAATTAAAATTAGAGTTTTTAATTTAATTATGGAAATATTTTCAACTACAATAAAGATAGAAAATTCTGGAGGAAGGCATCCTCATTCTTGATTAAGGATAAAAAATGATCGCAAAAGATATCCCATTCGTAGATTTACACCGCCACCTTGAGGGCAACATTCGCATCAGTACCATTCTCGACCTGGCTCGTAAACATAATCTGAACCTTCCCGCCTGGGATGAGGAGAGTTTACGACCACATGTGCAGGTTCAAACCCAACAACCCGGAGTGATGGCATTTTTGGAGAAATTCACCATTCCTATGCAGGTGTTGGTTGATCAGAAGGCCTGTCGCCGGATTGCCTACGAAGCAGTGTTGGATGCCGCAGCCGAGGGAATCGATTATTTAGAGCTGCGTTTCAGTCCCTGGTTTATGGCGGAAACACATCACTTGGACCCACAAAGTGTGGTGGAAGCAGTGTTGGATGGGGTTTCTGCGGGGAAAGAGGAAAGCGGGATCATGGTTAAGATGTTAGGGATTTTAAGCCGCACATATGGGCCAGAGATAGCGATGCAGGAACTGGACGCCATGCTGCCTTATGCTGAGAAGATTGTGGGGCTGGATTTGGCAGGGGACGAAGCCAATTACCCGGCTGAGTTATTCCAGCGTCATTTTGAACGAGCAAGGGAAGTGAGTTGGAAGGCAACCGTGCACGCAGGCGAAGCTGCCGGAGTCGAGAGTGTGTGGGATTCGATCAAGGTGTTGGGGGCACAGCGCATCGGGCATGGCCTGGCGATTGTGCAGGATCCAGCTTTGATGGATTACCTCTTTGAACGACAGATTGGGATTGAATGTAACCTGACCAGTAACGTGCAAACCAGCTCGGTGGCGGATTATGCCAGCCATCCAATGAAGACCTTTTTAGATGCGGGCTTGTGTGCCAGCATCAACTCGGATGACCCGGGTATCAGCGGGATTGACTTACGTTATGAATATGAAGTAGCTGCACCGCAAGCGGGGTTGAGCGAAGCTGATATCCGCCGGGCGCAATTGAATGCGGTCGAGAGTGCCTTTTTGACCCCCAAGGAGAAAAAGAAGCTGGTTGAGAAAAAGAAGGCTGGTGGCTGATGGGTAATGGCTCTTTGCAAATGGGCTTATAGTCGTGGCACTCGCTTCTCTCCAACAAGATTAGAATTATCACCTCATCCCGAAGACTTCCTCCGTTCTCTCAATCCTCAAATCTAAAACCTATTCCCTAATTTTCCCACTTGACAATTTAGAACAATCATTCTATACTATGAATAGTTCTTAGCTCAAATTTCATTTTCTTAGAAAAGAACGTTTCAACCTAGCACATTCCTAAATTATTGTAGAATTAATCTCACAGCTTCCTGCGATTCGTGTCGATCACTTAAGCCAGTAGCTGCGAGTTAAGAGTAGACTAATCAGAATTTAAAGACTAATGGAGGAATTATGTATCAAAAAGTAACTATCGTAGGAAATTTGGGCAGAGATCCGGAAATGCGCTTCACCCCATCCGGTCAACCCGTCACCTCTTTTCCGGTGGCAACCAACCGAACCTATACCGGCTCTGACGGCCAACGCGTAAAGGAAACCGTCTGGTTTCGTGTTTCAGCATGGGGTAAACAGGCCGAGAACTGCAACAATTTCCTGCATAAAGGCAGTAAAGTGTTAATTGAAGGGCGTTTAATGGCTGACCCACAAACCGGTGGTCCACGCATCTTCAACCGCCAGGATGGAACCTCGGGGTCCAGCTTCGAGCTGACCGCTAGCACTGTCCAATTCCTGGACAGCCGCACTGAGAGCGAACAGGGCGGTGGTGACGATATGGGCACGATCAGCGACGAAGAAATTCCCTTCTAAAGACAACTATGAATACCCCTAAACAACCGAAACCCGGTATTCCGACCTTGCGAATGCCGGAAGGTGTTCAAAGTAAATACAGCAACATGGCGAGAATTTCACATACGCCTTCTGAGATTGTGTATGATTTCGCGATTATGCTGCCAGGTGTTCCCCCGGAAGTAGTCTCGCGGGTATTGATGTCCCCAGTGGGGGCAAAGATGTTCCTGCAAGCATTAAATGAGAATATCAAACGCTATGAATCCACCTTTGGGGAGATCAAGATGCCAGTGGGGACATCTGATCTGGCCAGCACACTCTTTCGGCATGTACAGCCACCTACCCCGGGTGATTCCACAGCGAAGACCCCTTCAAACGACCCATCCTCTGAGGATGAATCTCCAGAAGGGGACAAGCCACCTTCTACACCGCCTGAAACTCCTGAAGGAGACAAACCGCCCTCTACACCACCTGAAAACCCCGAAGGTGATCTATGAAAGATCGCTTTTCCATTCTTTCCGACACAGTCCACGAGGCTTTCGAGGTGCGCAATCAGGCTCGTGATAAAGCATTGATGCAAACTCGCAAAGTGATTCAACATGCCGCGCATGCCATCCGGGCAATTCACCGCCTCGAAGTGGATGTGGCAGATGGTATCCTCAACGAAGCCCGTTTACTGGTGGAACAATTACGACGTGATCTGAGCGATCACCCCGATCTGTTCTACGCGGGATATACCCAGGATGCACTTAAAGAATACGTTGAAGCTTACGTGACTTGCGCGCTGATCCGGGGGAAAGAATTACCCCTGCCGGATGATATCGATGTGGAACCAGCTATCTACCTGAATGGGCTGGCAGAGGTGGTGGGAGAATTACGCCGGCGAACACTTGACACGATGCGCCAGGGTTATTCTCCCGAGGTGGAACGCCTGTTGAGTTTGATGGATGAAATATACGCCTTACTGATCACCATCGATTACCCGGACGCGTTGACCAATGGGCTACGCCGTCAGACTGATCTGGCACGTGGGATTGTGGAACGCACCCGTGGGGATGTGACGATCAGCTTGCGTGAGCAGCGGTTGACGCAATCAATGAATGAATTAGCTATCCTTCTCAAAACCGAAGGGCTGAATGATGTGGACGTTGTTCCCCAGCCTGAGGATGAGGATTGAGAAAACGCACAATCCGTGCTTCTGAGATTGGTACCTATCTATATTGTAAGCGAGCCTGGTGGTATCAATCTCAGGGCATAGAATCGCAAAATCAGCAGGAAATGGCCGGCGGCTTTGATTTTCACCAACGCCATGGAAAACGGGTTTTCACTGGGGTTTTATTACGAACGCTCGCCTGGCTTATGGTAACACTAGCGCTGATCCTGATGGCAATCTGGTTCACCCAACAACTGATCGGTTAAGATGATTTATTTCGTGCTGACCTTATTATTGATTGCGCTGGTCTTGTTCTGGCGCAGCCGTGTGGTAAGGCAAAAATCGGGCTTGCCGCCAGGTCGCATTATCTATTCCGACCCCAAGCTATGGGGGAAGAGCGAGAAACCATTTTATGATGTTGAAAGCCAGCTTACTGGCAAGCCGGATTATCTGATCAGCCAGGGTATGACCTTAATCCCGGTGGAGGTAAAGAGCAATTATGCCCCGACAGAGCCATATCTCAGCCATGTCTATCAATTGTTGGCGTACTGCTTTTTAGTAGAACAGGAAACCGGACACACCCCACCCCATGGAATATTACAATATCGCAACCGCACATTCGAGGTCGAATATGGACATCAGCAACGAACCGCGTTAATGGATTTGTTGGAGCAGATGCGCGAGGATGGGCGTTTGAAGGAGTGCCCTCGTTCGCATGAAGAAAGATTACGGTGTGACCGTTGTGGATTCAGGCATGTATGTGATCAGAAATGGAAGTAGCGCGCTGGTATAATTATGAGTATGGAAAATAGCCCCCCGAGACGATTCGCGATTGTTACCCATCCATCCCAACCCCAGGTTTTTGACGGGGCACAGGAACTTGCCAAGCGTCTATTATCCCTCGGGGCTGAAAGCGTTTCGGTTCACACCATATACGAACCTACCTTAAAAGAAGCAATCGATAACAAATCGATTGATATCCTGGTCTCTTTAGGCGGGGATGGAACGATGTTGCGTGCAGGCCATTTGGTAGCACCGGCGGGCATCCCTGTTCTAGGGATCAACCGTGGTCGTTTTGGTTTCCTGATGGAAATTAATGAGAATGATTGTTTTGACCGGATGGAACAGTTAATGGAGGGGGAGTATCGCCTGGAAAATCGTATGATGCTGCATGTTGTGCATCAACGGGATGGTGAAACCCAGGGGGAATGGAATGTGATCAATGAAGTGGTGGTTTGCCGCGGTCAATATGTACGTCCTATCCAGGTGAAAGCCAGCCTGGAAGGTTATTTGCTGGCTTCCTATGTCGCTGATGGGGTGATTGCCGCAACAGCAACTGGTTCTACCGCATACGCCCTGGCCGTTGGAGGTCCGATAATGCCACCTGAATTGCGCAATATTCTGATCGTCCCTGTGGCGCCACACCTCTCTTTTGATCGCGCGACGATCCTCTCGGAAGGGTCGCGTGTGACGATGGTAGTCAATACCAACCACGAAGCCGTATTGAGCGCTGATGGACAGTCACCAGTGATCTTAAAAGACGGGGATACTGTTATCGTCAGCGCCAGTAAGCATACCGTCCATTTCGTGCGTTTTCAGGATCATGGTTATTTCTACCGCAACCTTCATAAATATATGGAACAAAATCCAATCGCAGGATCGATGACATGACAGAATTGAATGATAAACAACTCTACTGTACCTGGCACCCTGATCGTGAAACTTTGCTGCGCTGTAATTGGTGTGACAAACCTATGTGCATTAGTTGTGCGGTGAAAACACCAACGGGGTATCGCTGTAAAGAATGTGTTCGAGGACAGAGCAAGAAATTTGAGACTGCAATCACACAAGACTATGTCTATGGCATCCTGATTGCTGGGGTGCTGGGGTGGATTGGAGGCTTGATCTCACTTCGCATTGGTTTTTTCGTGATTTTTCTGGCACCATTTGCCGGAGGTATCATCGCAGAAGCTGTGCGCAAGGTCATTCAAAAAAGACGGGCAAAACCTTTGTTTCAAGCGATCACCGCTGCGGCTGTAGTGGGTGCGCTGATGAGTGCCGCCCCCCTGCTGTTGGGAATATTCTTTGGGTCGGGAAACCTCTTTAGCCTGATTTGGATAGCAGTTTATGTTGTATTGATGACCAGTACCTTATATTACCGATTGGCAGGAATTCAGATTCGCTGAACGATTAAACACTATGCTTACCGAATTACGCATCTCCAACTTTGCAATCATTGACCATCTGGAATTAGAATTCCCCTCTGGATTGGTGATTTTTACCGGGGAAACCGGGGCTGGTAAATCGATTATCCTGGATGCCATTGAGGCATTGATGGGGGCACGAACGGATATCACCAGCATACGGGAAGGGGCGGAACGTGCTTCTCTCGAAGCTGTTTTTCGGATGAATGACAAAAACAAGGCAATCATTAATGAAATTTTGACTCAGGAAGACCTGCAGGATGATCCGGATTATGTTACCCTGGGGCGTGAGATCCGTAAGGAAGGTCGTACGGTGGCACGCATCAATGGACGCGCGGTCAATGTCAGCCTTTTACGAGATGTTGGCGCGCAATTGGTGGATATTCACGGCCAATCCGAACACCTTTCTTTATTAAATGTAAAGAAACACCTTTCCTTGTTGGATCGATTTTCAGCCAACAATGAGCAACTGAGCGATTACCAAGCGACTTTCCAGGAATGGCGAGAGATTCATAAAGAGCTCAATCAGTTGCATAAACTAGAACACGATGCCGACCGTAAGGTGGAATTACTCAGCTTTCAAATTGGTGAAATTGAGCGCGCCAAACCAGTGGTGGGTGAGGAGCAGGAACTGAAGGAAGAGCGCAACCGTTTGGCGAATGCAGAAAACCTGGCGGAACACGGACGTACTGCCCTAACAATTCTGGATGAAGCCACCCCTGAAATGCCCGGAATCAGTGACCTGATTGGTCAGGTTTTGCACGAGTTGCAATCTCTGACACGGATTGATCCTTCGCAGGCTAACCTGGTTGACCAGGCCGATAGTCTGGCGGTTTTGGTGAGTGAGCTTTCAAGGGATTTACGCAATTATCTCGAACAGATTGAATATAACCCACGCCGATTGGAAGTAGTGGAAGAGCGTCTGGAAGTTCTACGGACCTTACAACGAAAATATGGTGGTAGTCTGGAAGCGGTATTGGCTTATGCCCAGAAAAGCCGTGAAGAGCTGGAAAAAATCACCCACGCCACGGAACGAATTGAAGAATTGACCAGGCAGGAAGAGCAGGTCCGTCAGGTGCTGGGCGGTAAGGCGATGGTGTTATCCGAGCAACGCAAGCAGTCCGCAGTTCAGTTAGCCGAAGCAGTTGAGCGAGAATTGAATGATTTGAGCATGCAAGGAGCACGCTTTGAAGTGAGTTTCTCTGAGCAGGAAGACCCAGTCGGGTTAAAAATTGCGGATGGGAAACAGGTAAGCTTTGATGAAAATGGTATTGATCAAGTGGAATTCTTAATTGCTCCGAACCCAGGAGAAGGGCTCAAACCGATGGTGAAAATTGCTTCCGGGGGGGAGACTGCGCGGTTGATGTTGGCTTTGAAACGGGTGCTGGCGCAGGCTGACGAAGTAGCTACCTTGATTTTTGATGAGATTGATCAGGGTATTGGTGGAAGAATCGGGTTTGTGGTGGGGGAAAAACTTTGGCAATTGGCAAGAGAGCATCAAGTGTTGTGTGTAACCCATTTGCCACAATTAGCTGCCTTCGGAGATCAGCACTTACGGGTGCAGAAACAAGTTCAAAATGGTCGCACCATGACGTTGGTGGAACCTTTAGAGGAAGAAAAGCGTCGCAATGAATTGGCTCAAATGTTGGGGGCGATCAGCGAGTCTCATCTTACAACAGCAGAAGAGACATTGAAGACAGCTCGTGAACGAACGAGAATGTTAAAAACGTAATCAAATTTACTTAAAGACAGGTGTGTGATGATCGGTGAAAAAAAGTTATCAGTGCAAATGTTGGGGCTGCCTCTGATAACGTGGGGGGAACAAACAATAACAATCCCGCGTAGGCAAGCACGTATGATCCTCTATTTTTTGGCATGCCATAAATCGATGGTATCACGCCATGATTTGGGTCTGGTATTTTGGCCGGAGTCAGCCAACTCACGCCAACAATTACGCGATCATATTAGTAAACTACGCTCAGAATTGCCTGACCCGGAAATAATAAAGACAGATCGTGATTGGATTGGTCTAAACTATGATCTTGTCAATTCGGATGTGATTACATTCGAAGAAAATTATGATCAGGTCTCCTTACCATTTTTGTCCAATACCAACCGATCCTTGCCAGAAGCAATCTATCGAAAAATTCTGGCATCCGTCAACATGTGGAAGGCACCCAAATTCATGCATGGATTAGGGGTGCTGGACAGCGAAGAATTGAATGATTGGATTGAAGAAAAGAACCGAAAGCTGCGTTTCAAATGGGTGAATATGATGTTGAGGATTTCCCAACATCTGATTATCGTTGGAGATTTGGATGGAGCGTTGAATTGGCTTGAAAAAGTCAGCGAAAACGATGAAGATTATAATTTTCCGCAGGCGATGTATCTGCGTCTTGAAGTGCTCTATAAATCAGGTCAGTATGGAAAAGCTTTTGAATTTGGTCAATCCATCATCGAAGAAAGGGATACCGAATGGTTCGCAGAATATAAACTGCCGTTCGGAACGCTTATGCAAAAAATTGAGGCAGAGCGTAACCTTAGTGGTGTTCGGGAAAATCCCCTTACGAGAACAGAAAACGGTAGGATAATTCCCCTGACTGGCCATAAAGAAGTTCTCACTCAAATGTTGCAAGCGTTCCATCGCGGTAACGTTATCTATCTTACGGGTGAGACAGGGATGGGAAAAACCCGTTTGTTGCATGAATTTATCAATCGCTTAACCATCCCAATCGCGGTCTTAACGATGGAAGCAGTCTATACGGAGCAGGATATTCCATTTCACCCATTCATCGAAATGCTTAGACGCAGCATGGATATGAATGACTGGCAAAAAGTGGAAAATTTTTGGCTAGCCCAATTACTACCTTATTTTCCTGAAATTGATCACCTTGTTGGGAAACGCAGTGAAGTTCTGGATATTTTTGAGAATCAACGACTCAGCTTATATGAGGCGTTTCGGCAAGTTTTGCTCACCATTAATTGGAAGAATAAAATCCTGATAGTGATAGAAAATTCACAATGGTGTGATGAAGAAAGCATACGATTATTTGCATTTCTGGCACAAAGACGCTTCTTTCTTGAAAACGCCTATTTGGTCATGCTATCCAATTATCACCAGGAAATTCGCTTTCCTATTGATTATCGTGAGTATCCTCTTTGGATTGAACAGGTCGCCTGGATCAAGATCCCGCCATTATGCCTGGAAGATATTTCCAACTTAGCTCTTTACCTGATTAGAACACCGATTAATGAGCAGCAGGCACAAAAACTACTCGAAGCGACAGGCGGAAATCCACTCTTTGTTATCGAAACATTACAAATTCTCCTTGAGAAACCAGATGAATTAGCTAAAGACCATTGGGATCAGTTACCAATATCTGGTGTAGTTCACCTTGTATTGCGGGAGCGTTTACAACATCTAACCACATCCGCCAGACGTGTTTTGAATGCTGCAGCAATTGTTGGTGTGGAATTTTCGTTTGAACATGTTCAGATTATGCTTGATGTTCCGGAGTTGGATCTGGTAAGTGCCTTCGACATATTGGTTAACCAAGAGTATATTGATTTGATTTCCCAATCACAACAACCTTTGGAGTATAGTTTTCATCTGACTTTGCTGCGAGATATGATCTTGCAGGAAATGAGCCGCACTGAGAAACAGGTTTTCCACAAACGCCTTTCCACTTATTTTCTACAGCAGTTAGAAGGAGATTTGCCTGTAAATCAGGTATCTAAAGCCGCACTTCATTTAGGGCAGGCGGGTTATTTACAAAAAGCTTTTTCCTGTTGGATACAGGCTGCCACCCAATACGCGAACTCAGAAGACTTCGTGAATGCCAACAATGCCTTTAAGAATGCTCTGCAGCTTTCTCAAAACAGAGATTTTGAAATGAATGAGCAGCAGCTTTTCGACTTATGGATCGGATGGGGAGAGCAAGCATTAGCAGAAAATGATTATCAGAAAGCCAATGAAAATTTTCAGCATGCCTTGCAAGAAGGCTTAAAACAGAACTCCCCATTGTTAATTGGGAGTGGGTTGAGTGGGCAAAGTTTCTTATATTTAATGCGTGGATTACCAGATCAGGCCATGCAATATGTTGATCGTGCCATGACTTTGTTGAAAGACGGCTCCGTCCTTGGATTTATACGAGCTGGAATCCGAAAAATGTTAATTAGTCTGTATTATTTTGATTTAGAAGAAAGTGAAGCAACTTTTGAGGAGTTAGCCTGGCTGGAGGACCAACTGAAAACACCCAAAGAAGAAATTGCTTTTGCTAATGCCTGCAATACGCTGGCATTGACCAAAGCATTGGCAAGTAAATTTCGAGAGGTTGATCCCTGGATCGAAAAAGCTAACCCAATCGCAGATAAATATAAGAGCTTTTCCTTAAGAATGCGCAATGAATTCGCAATGGGGTTAAGCTACTATTACCAGGGGAAGTATGAAAAAGCACTCGATCATATGGGGATTGCTTTAAACATCGCTGAAAATAATTATAGTTGGCGTTTTGTTGTGGAGACTTTATCTGTCACCAGCCATATTCACTTAGCTAAAGGAAAAACATATTCCAGTTTTGAATGTATTCAAAGTGCTTTAAACCTGTCGAAAGGGTATCAATTTACTGGATTACATAGTGTGCTAATATATGCAGAGGGAAAAATCCACCTTGCTTTTGGTAATTACCAACAGGCGGTTAAGTTATTTGATGAAGCGTTAAAATTTGTTACTCATGATCGAGGGATTCTGATCAATCAAAGTTGGAGCCTGTTTACAAAAGCACTCATAGGAGAGCATGAGGAAGCGATCAGGCAAATTGAGAAAATCCGACTAGAGGCAATCCAAAGACAATGGATTGAAGTCTGGGTAAAAGCGAGCACTCACCTTGGTTTAATTTTTTATCTCTCAGGGAAAATTGAAGACTCCTTAAAGACACTACAGGAAGTTGGTCAAAAAGCAGAGGAATTAGGTTTTTCTGCTGCTGGCACTGCATTTGTCTATGTCAAGGCGATGGAAGCTGTTCGCCGATCAGATTTTCTCAAAGCCAGAGAGTATGGAACGTCAATTCTTGAAAAAGCGGAGAAAGAAAAATCCTTGTGGTTGCAGTGGATTGCTTTGGATATTTTGATCAAATCTGTAACGGCTGAGGATGAAAATTGTGTCAAATATAGAACAAAAATAAAATCAGTGTTGCGTGAAATCAACCAATCGAAGCCAAATTGGATCGATTTTGAAATTAATCCTAAAAAACCACCCCTTTTTGGATTAGTGTAGACAACCTAACAATACTTATAGTAAAATCTGTCTACGCCTTGTCAATGGTAGCTGTGTATAACTAATATAGTTTACATCGCAAAAAGGGCATGAGTTGAAGGGGTCTCAAGCCAAAAGAGGTCGATAGTGTTAAGGGGAAATCACTATCGACCTGTTCCATTAATTACACTTATTAATCAGTTTTTAGGAATGCTATGGTAACGCCGTCTCCCCCTTCGCGTTCCACACCACTTTCCCAGCGATCTGTATATTGACTTTTACTCAAAGCCTCACGAACCACCTGGCGTAATTTGCCGGTGCCTTTTCCGTGAATGACGCGTACAAAAGGCATTCCGGAAAGATACGCCGATTCGATAAAGTTCTCTAACCCGGAGATTGCGTCTTCTGCGAGTTGACCGCGTAGGTCAAGTTCCATACCGGGAGATGGATGCATGATTGAGGGGGAAGGGCTGCGTGAATCGTCCAAACTTTCCAGTGCTTTGCGAACACTTGACCGCATTTTTGGCTTCTCAGTTTCTGCTGGTAATTTCCTGACATCGCCTGGGCGTTGGATATCATGCGATGAGGCACGCACCCGTAAATTACCGATTTGTACCTCGAAGTCATTTTCTGAAATCGCGGTAATCACAGCCTGCATCCCCAAAGATCTAACCAACACTTTCTCGCCTAATCGGAAAGGATGGTCTTCTTCGAAAGGTTTCTCGGTGCGTCGAACTTCCGGTAATCGCACTTCTTCCTGGATATCAACGACTTTTTCCTCAATCGATTTCAAGGCATCCAGTGGTTGGCGTGCGCGGGCTAATTCTTTTCGCAAGTCTAATAATTCTCGTTCCAGCTTTTCAGTTTCTTCTTCCGCTACCAGGCGGGCTTTTTCGAGGATAACAAGACGTTCATCCTCAATTTGTTCGAGACGTTCCTTTAATTGACGTTCCATTCGGCGGGCTTCACTGCGTGCCATCTCGGCTTTATGACGTTCTTTGCGAGTGATTCTGTTTTGCTTGTGAATTTCATTCAGTAAATCTTCAGCCCGCAATTCAGAGGGATCGACCAAATTACGCGCTTCTTCGATAATATCTTTGGGTAATCCCAGGCGCTCACTAATTGCCAACGCGTTGGAACGACCCGGCAAACCGATCATCAGGTTATAGGTAGGGCGTAAAGTGTGCAGGTCAAACTCCATACTGGCGTTGATCAACCCAGGTGTGTTGTGGGCAAATGCTTTTAACTCGGGATAATGTGTCGCTATCAGACAGGTGATTTGTTTATTCACCATATGCGAAAGTAAGGCACGTGCCAGCGCTGAGCCTTCCTGGGGATCAGTGCCTGAACCCAATTCATCCAGTAGAACCAGACTATTGGAAGTAGCCTGTTTCAGGATACGGGTGATATTGGTTATGTGACCGGAGAAAGTAGAGAGGGATTGCTCGATGGATTGTTCATCCCCAATATCTGCGAAGATATCATTGAAAACAGATAGTCTGGAACCGGATTGGACGGGAATGTGCAGGCCGGATTGTGCCATTAATGCCAGCAATCCGACAGTTTTTAAGCTGACCGTTTTCCCACCGGTGTTCGGACCGGTGATAACCACCCCGAAGGTTTTATCGTCCACTTCTATATCAATTGGTACCACCATTTTGAGGTCAAGCAATGGGTGACGGGCATGGCGTAGAAAGATTGTACTGCCGGGGTGATTCTCCTGTTTGGCCTCGAACTCCACCAGAATGGGCTCGGAGGCATCCAAATCTTCGACATATTTTGCCATCATGAGGACCAAATCGAAGCGAGCCAGGGCTTCCACAATTGTGCGAATTTGATATACTTCCGCCCCGATTAAATCGCTGAGCTCCAATAAAATTCGACGAATCTCATCCCGTTCGGCAAGCTGTAACTCATGCCACTTATTGTTTAAATCTACTGTAACCAGTGGTTCGATAAAAATAGTCGCACCAGATGAGGATTGATCATGGATGATGCCATTGATACGACCCTTAAATTCAGCACGCAGAGGCACCACATAACGCCCGTTGCGTTGCGTGATCAGG
>CAYSFA010000023.1:0-24266 GCA_964430025.1 uncultured Anaerolineaceae bacterium
TATTGCGGTGAGACTTTCTATAGTGTCGATCAGGAACATGGCCTGGCTGCGATGGATATTAAATTATTCCCACATGCACGTGGGAAAGGGATCGCAGAGTTTGCTTTGAGATATGCAATCAACCAGGCTTTTGAGCAGGGGCATGCAAGCAAAGTTTACGTGGAACCGGTTCCGGAAAATAAAAAAGCCTGGAATTTATATTTGAAACTTGGATTTTCTGAACGGCCAAGGCCAGCATTCTTAGAAGAGTGGGATACTTATCTTGAATTAACCAATGAAGTTTGGTTTCAACGAAATGGTGAAATGATTCCTTAATCTGGAACTAATAGCCCTTATTGAACGTCTAGTAATTAAGGGGTTGAATGGTGTATTCTATTAGTGAAAGATGAGTGAGGAGGTTCACATGCGCAAAACATTCTTTTCTGCCTTGTTTGTACTATTATTGATCAGTTTGTCAGGTTGTAATTTATCATTTTTGAACTTCAATCCAACACCGTATTTTCCTACTCCCAATTACACAACTACTGCATTATTTACAATAGACGAAAGTCAGATCACAAACACACCGCAGGATTTTGCTATTAATACAGATGAACCAGGTCTGCCAACTGTTCAACCCACCGATCAGGTTTCTCAACCTTCAGCAACAAACACTCCGATTATCCCATCTGTAACAGCAACTTCAACGAATATTCCTCCTACCAACACACTTCCACCACCCACAGCCACTAAAACAGATGCACCGGTCCGTGGGGGGACATGGGTATCAGCTAAATATATGAAAAATGGACCAGATTTTGATGGTGTTTGGGATGAATGGGAAGCTAAGAAATATCCTGCGACAACAATAGTTTATGGGTCAGATGCATGGAAAAATTCAGAGGATTTGGAAGGATCTTTTAGTGTAGCCTGGAATGAAACCCACCTTTTTATTGCGGTTAAAGTTTATGATGATGAATATGCTCAAAACGCAACCGGACAGGATATTTATAAAGGAGACAGCATCGAGATCCTTTTTGACACCAATTTATACGGTGACGCCACCACAAATAGTTTGAATTCAGATGATTTTCAGATTGGGATCTCCCCTGGTAAAGGAAGCCTGGATGGTGAAAATGAAGCATTCCTCTGGTTCCCTTCCGGAAAAGCAGGCGGATTGGCAGACGTGATCATATCCTCCACCGAAGAAAAAGGCTTGTATCGGGTAGAAATAGGAATCCCCTGGAAGGTCATGAACCTTGTTCCAGCAGTAGGTCAACAATATGGCTTTGGAGTGTCCATCTCAGACAATGATAATACCGAGAAAAATGAACAGCAAAGTATGGCCTCTAACCTACCCTATCGCCGATTAGCCGATCCGACAACCTGGACGGTGGTCACTTTGAGTAATTAAAAATATCAAAAAAGGATTGAAGCTAACTCAGTCCGGTAAGATCTTGTCAGTTCATGATCCTCGCCTAATAACTCAAAAAGGGCGAGGATTGTTTTTTGCGCGGTTCCATTGCGATAACGTTTGTTTTGACGTAATATATCCATTAACCCATCCAAGGCTGATGGAATATTATTTCGTGATGCCAGACGAATACAATTCGAATAAGCTAAGTCCAAATCATTTTCTTGGGTTAAATTATTTTGTTTAAGATATCCTAATGCCTCTGCATAAGGAAGCAGCTTTTCAGCAGCCGAATATTGTTTGCTGGATGGGAATTTTCGAAGGATCAATAATGCATCGAAAGGATTACCCTGACCTAATAAGGATTTGGCTAACCCCAGGAGAATTTCAGGTCTGTCTGGATATTGATCAATTAATTCTAAAAAGGTTTCTTCAGCGGCTTCCCATTCATGATTGTAAAGTTGACTGTATGCCTTCTCTAAGGCCAGACTATCTTTACTGGGGGGAGTAATATTGGAGATAAATTTTCGGATGCGATCTTCAGGTTGCAACCCGACAAATTCACTCACAACATCAGCACCACTGAAAGCTTTTACTGTTGGAACTGTTCTTACACCAAATTGCAATGCCAAATTCGGATTTGCATCCACATCAACTTTAGCCAAACGGAAGCTCCCCATAGCTTCATAGGCAATCGTTTCTAGTAAAGGACTAAGAGTTTTACAGGGTCGGCACCAGGTAGCCCAAAAATCTACTACGACAGGGATATTCTGTGAGTAGGCTAATACTTCATATTCAAAGTCTGATTCGTTTACATCAATAATATATTCTGAAGTCATTCGGTTTGCTCCATAATCCCTGGATGATTCGACTAATTAATTTTATCAGGTCTTTTGTGGTTTAAGGTTAATCCTCATCGCCAGGTGGTATACCTGGTTGGTCTACCTTGATTACATCCCCATGAATGTTGATGATGATTTTGAAACCCATCATTCCCATGTAAGATTTAGCCTCATCTGGAATTCCTGTTTCTAACAATTTGTCGAATTGTTCATCCATATTTTTCAATTGGTTTGCAATCATTGCATAGGTAAATATATCTTCCTGTCCCAACATTTTCGCTGTTTGTTTGCTGATTAATTCTTCATTACCTTCGACCATTGATCGCATCTGATCCAGTACCTGACGATCTACCAATTCTGAAAGGATATGTTTTTTAAAACCATGGTCATCTATTACATAACAGGAATCCTGACCGACATAAACACCCTCAACGGGATTGCCATTTTCATCGAAAATTAAACCAGAAAATAATGCACGTTTCATCTATTTTTTCCTTTACCAAAAGGATAACATAAGAGTATTAACATTCTGAAAGAATTAGAAAAAAAGTTAAAATATTTCCACTATCGTTCCCGTTTTTTCCTGATATGTTTCTTCAGAAAAGGGAACAAATGGTGTTGACCACCGGTAGATCCATTGTGCATCGGTTGGTGTTAGGTTAATACATCCATGGCTTCGAGGTTTTCCATAATCATTGTGCCAATAAGTTCCATGAAATGAAACACCACTCTCAGTGAGATAGGTAACCCATGGGATTCCTGGAAGGTCGTAACTGTTTGGGGCGGCAGGATCACCAGCTGCCATGTGCCGAGAAGGTCGTTTTCGGTTAGTAATGTAAGTGCCTGGAGCAGTGCGATAATCTCCATCAATAAAACGAGCTCCGGTTGCTGTTTTCGCGAAAAAGACCGGCACATCATTTTCATAGGCGATGACAACTTGATCTTCCAATCGGACTTCAATCTTCTTTTTATCCAGAGGAATTTCTGGAGATAGCCCGCTTAGTTCTTCCTGGTCGAACAAGTGCATGTGAGTAGCTTCAACATAATAATGAATCTTCCATTTATCATCCTGAATTTTGTACCAGAGTTTATTTTGTTTATCTCTTACAGCACTTGTTACCCAAAAAACGGATCCATAATAAAGTCGATAGGTTATCAAGTGAAGTGAGTTAGGATTCCAAACAGCATTCGTGAATGGAACTGTTATTTCTGCCAGGCGACCTTCTTCAGGAATAGTGTCAAATTCCGGGTTAGATCTGATACAGACTGGTTGAATATTTCCTGAATGAACAAACCCTGAATTCCCCAATTGATACCAGATACGGTTATATTCTGGTTCTTCCCCCCCGATGGTCACCGATTCTATTGGATGAATATGATCCTGCCATAAAGTGTTCACTAATTTGGAATCGAAGGCAGGCGACTCGTAAACATCAACACGGGATGAGATAACTCGACCGTGTGTTGGCTGTATTCCTATCGTTGAATTATGAATATTGGAGAAAATTGGCGTTTGAATCAAAGGTAAGATGGAATAACCAGCGATCCCTTGAAGTGCACCTTTCAAAAAATCTCTACGGGAATACTCTTTTGAAAAAAAACTAAATCCTGCCATAGTTTATTTATGGATGAACGTTTACCAAGGTTCCTACCGATGCAAAATCAAACATCCACTCCGCTTCTGAAGTACGCATATTGACACATCCATGGCTCATCGGTGTACCGAAATTATCATGCCAATAGGTACCATGGATGCCATATCCTTTATAGAAATACATCGTAAAAGGAACATCTGGTAGGTAATAGCCTGGTCCTCGCATATCGGCATATCGATATTTCACGTAAATATGATACTCGCCGAGGACAGTTGGAGTTTGCCAGGTTCCGGTGGAAACAAGGAATGAATTCACCATGGTGTCACCAATGTAGGCATACAGCATTTGATCTCCAAGATCAATGTCAATCCAACGTGTGTTTTCATCAACCTCCTCCGGAATAATCACATCATAATCGGTTACCAGTGTTGGTTCAGGAGTAAATGTGGCTGTGAACGTTGGGGTAGGGGTTGCTGTGGAAGTCGATGTTGGTGTACTCGTAGGTGTCGAAGTTGAAGTTGAGGTTGCAGTCGGAGTAGCCGTCGAAGTAGCGGTGGATGTGGCTGTTGAGGTGATTGTAAATTTCTGGATAGCACCTTGCGGACGATTTACCATGGGTTGTTTCGCAAAAACAGTTTCAATCGTTGGGAACATGAACCACACGGATGCTATGGCAATGATGGCAAAGATCGCTGTGCCAATCAACAAGAATTTTCCATGTTGCCTTTTAGTAGATTTTGATGGAACAGATGGTGGGATAGGTTTTTCAACCTTTTGAAATGGTTGTGTAGGTGCAAGTTGTTGATTATGTTTTCGTAAACGCTTAACTGCCCAATCCATTCCTTGCCTGGCTCGTTCTGATCCAGGATTGATCTCTAATGCTTTTATAAGGTACTTAACACTATCCTGTGGTTGCGCACAAGCTCCAAGGATCAACCACCCTTCTTCCACATCAGGCTTAAATTCGGTCAGAATTTTCGCCCAGCGAAATGCCTCACTCAAATTATTATTTTTAAGTGCTTCTCGAGCTTTTTTTAGTGCAATCGAAGGGGTGGGTTGATTATTTTCCATTAATCAATCTCTTCAAGGAAATCATCCGGAACACTTTCTCGTTCAATATAACATTTAATACCCGACACGATCCCATCTGCTACCAATTCTGGTTGCTGACGAAGGATATGTTCATCCAAATTGAGGAATCCTGTTTCAATAATTGCAGCTGTTGTTTCACCGCTGATTTCATCGAAAGTATGATAACTGGTCATATCAGGAGTAATGGTATTGACATGAAATTTAAGACCTGTTGTTTCATGGTATCGATGAATGAGACATTTTTCCAGTCTTTCTGACCGATCCTGGTATTCCGCTTCTGCAGGAGCAGCGACTTTGAATCCGGTCGCCTCATCATTAATATAATCACATGAATCATTATGGATAGAAACTAAAGCGAGTCCACTATATTGGCTAAGACGAGGATCAAATTCTTCCAACAAATCTACTGTGTATCCGAGTGCTTTCAATTTTTGAACTACGAATGTGGCAATTTTTAGATTTGCCTCCATCTCTGTAAATCCATCGGAGCAAACCGCACCGGAATCATTTCCATAATGGCCAGCTACGATTCCAATTCTTGAGGGGGGAAGAATGGTTGGGGTCGGGTAGTCAACGATTGCTTGTGATTGCCAAATCTCGTAAATATTATCAATGCTGCTTGAAAAAAGATTTGAGGGAGTCCACATGGTAAATATAGTGGCAACCAATACAGCAATGCCAATAATACTTAGAATTGCGTTTCCTGCATGAAAATTCAAACTAGCTTTTGTTTTTTTATTCAACTTGGCTTGTGTCCTTTTTCAAGTTTTTTGATAGTACCATTCCCGAATAACGATTGCAAGTTATGATCCAATTATTTAAAAAATGTTTAGACTACCTGTATATTATAAATCAAGGTTGAAAGTATAATTTTTAATAAGAAAATCTAAAAACCGGAGAATTATGACAATTAATGCGGAAACTTTGAAATTCGCAATGCGAACCTGGGTGAGTGGAGTTGCAATCGTTTCAAGTCAATTTGAAGGAGTCAATCATGGAATGACTGTAAATTCGTTCACATCGGTTTCTATTGCTCCTGCAAGGATTATTGTTACTTTAGCTAATCAAACCAGAACTTTCAAACTGATAATGCAATCAGAAAAATTTGGTGTCACCATTTTAACTGCTGAACAAAAAGAGTTAAGTGAACGATTTGCAGGTAAGGTCTCAGAGGATGAGGATCGTTTTTCTGAAGTGGATACATTCACTATCAGTTCAGGCATTCCGTTCTTTGTGGGTGGGCTTGCCTGGTTGGAATGTGAGGTCGAACAAACTGTTGACCTAGGACATTCCACGTTGATCATAGCGAAAGTGATGGATGCGATAACCGGATTAGGTGATCCCCTTCTTTACCATGATCGTTTTTATTATCAACTTGGGGAAAAATATGAATGAAAAGTTAACCGATGAAGAGAAACGAATTTTACTTTCTGTAGCGAGAGAGTCGATCGTATGCGCTACCAGACATGAGAAATTACCCCAAATACAGTTAGAAGATTATTCCAAAATTCTACAAGAAGATGGAGCTTCGTTTGTTACCTTGCACACCAAACGTGGAAAAAAATTACGGGGATGTATAGGCAGTCTGGAAGCTTACCAACCACTCATTCTTGATGTACAAACACATGCAGTTGGGGCAGCTTTAGAAGATTATCGCTTTCCTCCTGTCAGACCAGATGAAGTTAACTTATTGCAAATTGAAATTTCCCGTCTTACCATCCCCAAACCACTAAATTATAGTGAGCCAAATCAGCTCCCCAAATTGGTAAATGTAGGGATTGATGGGATCATTCTCAATGATGGATTTAGAAGATCCACATTCTTGCCTCAAGTTTGGGAGCAGTTGCCTGACCCTGAAGAATTCCTGGATCATTTGTGTGCCAAAATGGGGGCTGAACCTGGATTGTGGAGAAGAAAAAAACTAGAAGTTTTTACTTATGAAGTAGAAGAATTCGAAGAATAATAAAAAGCCTCATGCTTTTATCGAGGCATGAGGCTTATCTTCAATCAGTTTGACTAAATAGTTTCTAAATTTTTTGCTTCCAAATAACCTTGTCCATAAAGATGGCCTGTTATAGCCATCCCATACGGAACGGTTAAAAAGACACCAATCACACAAGCGATTGATCCTAATGAGGCAACAAAGCTTGCTGCTAATGTACCAACAAGAATAAGCAGATAGGTTACAAGGTTTTTTCTTACCATTGAGAATACTTCTTTAAAGGCTAGTCCTGCTCCGATAGTATCTTCAACGGCCACACGGGCATAAGCTGCCGGGATCATTAACCCCATCACAATACCGTAAACAAGCATTAAGAAACCGAAACAAGCACCTGCAATGGCAGCAACAACTGCCATGGATTGTTCACCATTTTCACTCGCAATAATGGAAACAATCATGATGGGTAAATAAAGTATAAACATTGGAATCCCGTAAACCAAACTCACCACCCAAGCTTTGAATCCTCTGCCTAAATCTCCACCGAAATCCATTTCTGGTAATGGGTTTGGATTATTTCTAATTACATTTAAAGCCGCTTTTAATGACCAACCAATGAGAAACATTTGTCCGATAATTGGTAACAATACCCCAATCAATCCAGGAATTATTAGTTTTTTAAACCAATCTGGATCTTGAAAAACATAAGTAAATGCATCACCAAATTTCATATTCTCTCTCCTGTAAAAAAATTTTTGATATTTGAAAAATCCGATAATTAATGGATCAAATAAAGACACCCATCCTACTTATTATATAGTAAAGAAATTATCTCAGTTAAAAATGCGTAAAATGATTCACATTCAGAACGAATATAGTTGCTCTTTTTTGTTCGGGGTCATCAGCCGGCTCTAAGTTTGTTCTAATGACACCCATCGCTTGATCCACTTTTTCGTCATCTACACCGATAAATAACGTAGAATTTCCTCTGCGAAGAAAACCTCCTGTGGATGCGATGTGGGTGACACGAAACTCAGCAGATGTTAGTGCTGTAGATACCGGGTTGGTATCTCGATCACGGACAATTGCTATTATCATTTTCATATCTAAATCTCCTCAAAGTGTTCTACGTCTAATGCAAAAATATTCGCCCCACCAATGGTGATGGGTGTTGGCGCGGGTAATGGTAAAGGAGCGCTTTCTAAAGGTACAGCAATATACTCCACCCGTTGGCGACAGGTCTTCTTTAATGTTTGTAAAACAACACTCTCGCGGTCACTAGGTAATCCCAGAAATAAAGTAGCGTTTCTTCTTCCCAGGAATCCTCCAGTGCTTGCAAGCCGGGTGATGTTGACGTTTAATTTTTCTAAAGCATTCTCTGCATGATCAACATCTTGTGATTGAATGACCACCATCAGTAGAATTTCAGGGTTTTGTGTTTGAGATTCCATCTCAATCCTTTCTGGTATTAACTAGGGATCTTGATTTCATAAATCTTATCTTCTTTTAATTCTAAAGATTTTCCATCAGATGTAAAGATCGTATATCCATCTTTAGAGCAAACCAGTTTTGTTCCACGGAATTGAATGGATACATCATTTTCAACTACATTGTTTCCGGTTATTTTAATTTCATCTTCAGTCCAATATTGGATTCCAAGTAGATTAAAATACACCTTCAACGGTACCAATCCATTTATTATATTATATTCACCAATACTAGCCCCATCATCGACATCAAAAAATTGATAAAAATTCTTATAGATTCGCAAATTTTCTGAAATTACACTCATCAGTTTTTCAAATACAACATAGGCAAGTTTTCGATATCCATTTTGTATCAACCCTTCAAGAACCATAGTAACCAGGGGAAGATCAATAATATTTTGTTTTTCAGGCTGATTGGTTTGATATTTTTTGGGTACCAAAGGAAAACCATGAGGGGGCAACCAGTTTGATGTTATTCTTTCCATTTGTTGTTTGGGTAGTGCATCAATGGTGATAGGAAGGCAGCAAGATAAATCAACTTGTGAATAATCGGAGGTGAATATTTCCATTTTATTTCCCTTTGGAAAATGATTTATCTCGATTTGTTTTATTTTTTCAAAAAGTATCGGTGTGGTGGCGAACCCAAAAAGATTTCCCCACGAGATTTGCCGAGCAGTGATTGTTTCTGTGATTTCATTTCCGTCTGAAGAACCAGAAATATTGATTTGAATATTTCTGGATATCTCCTGTTCAAGAGAAATGGATATTGAGACTCGTGTAGGACTTCCCAGGTCAAATTCAACAGGATAGGAACCAGCTTGTTTTACCTTAAGAATATTCTTTTTTCGAGGTGTTTTTTTGGTGACAATATCTCTATAACGGAAGATTCCAAGCTTGTTGTTCCAAGACTCTTGAATTTGTCTTAACAAGTCTCCTTTTTTACCTTCTAACCATTCTATTTCATTCAATTCTATAGAAAGATGCTCAGCTAGTTTTATACAAAAGTCAATTTCCTGGTGGAGCAGCGTATTAAGAAATGGAGAATCCACCCATTTGGCATGAATCGGATTGTTTCTTTGATCAAATATGTTATGAATAGGCAAATCTTCATAAAATGATTGCAGGGCATTTTCCCAATAAGGCGATTCGTTCTTGAGCCATTTCTTCATGTACAGTATTAAATGATTGAGTATGAATGAATAATCTGCACTGTCTTCGTCTTGTGAGAATAATTCATAGCTTAATTTCGCAAGAATTGGGAAGGCGTGAAACCTTGATTGAGGGTCATCTGTAGACATGTGGTTTGGAATGAAACCATCTTCTTTTTGAGCAACAAAGAATACCATCAATTGATCTTTGATTTTATTAGTCTGATTAGGAATCACTTGACTGAAATACCATAACTGTAAAGGAGTAATTTGATCAACCAGAGAAATTGGGTTTTCCGGGTTAACTTTATCCAAAAAATAGATGCTTCGTCCTGTTGATAATCCGGTTTTTATTAATTGATTGCAGGTTTTTTGACTGAAGGAAAAGGTTTTATCCCAGGTTATATTTCCTGACGAAACAAGAAAGCTGTTACTTCGATTTGTCAATTGAATTCGGGTTGTTTCTTTATCAAAATTATCAAATGAAATGTTGTTGATCACATCCACTGAATCCTGGAATTCATTTTGAGTAGTCAAACACCATTCAAATTTGTAATCGTTATTGGCTTTAACTGAGTAATGAGATTCGATCGATGAATTTCCAAACTTACCTTGTCTGGCATTCCCGCTCAGATAAAAAACCGGTGAAATAGTATCAGTTTTCCCTTTTAAGAAATAATTTCGATCCACTTCCACGCCGGAAATAAAATCGCCCCCAGGTAAAGGTTTTAAATTGATAATAAATTGCAAATCACCATCAAAAGGGGAGGAAGAATTATTAATGACAGTAATAACCCCACTAATTGTTTTACCACCTATCACCCAATATTCTAAATCCATGTTGATCTCAGGAAAAACCTCAGCGGTAATCCTTGCGTAGCTTGGACAGGCAGATTGAATGAATGGTTTTTTATGAAATTGTGAGAGGTTGATCCGATTTTCATGTTTGTTGGAAAAAACTGGGGTGATTCTAAACCCCAAAGCCTGCATGGCCAATGTACTATACAGTGAAATACCTCCCAATTCCCCTCGATCAAATTGAATTTCCCAGACGTTGCCTTGTTCCCCTTTGGTTCGGTCGTCTATATCATCTTGCACTAAGATCAATGAATACGGGTCATTGGGAGCTGTTGAAGTATCAAACATATCTTGATTGTAAAAGGAGTGAAACGTAAGGTCAAACGTTTTATGCTAGAATAACGATAAATGACTGAATTAGAAGACGGTATCAAAATGGAAAATGATGAAAACAAATCCCAATCTCCCGAATCAAATGATCAAGGTGATCGGTTTAGAAAATTAATATCTTCCCAGGAAGATCAGGAAGCCCAAATCGAAGAATCAAGGGAAAAAGACAATTCAGAACAAAGTCCAGTTAACCGGTCGGAAAGTGATCGGCATCCTACCGGAGATCCAGAATCCACTGCCGGGTGGTTTTCCGATGACCTTTCTCAAATCGAAAAAGAACAAGGTGCGGAGACTGAAAACGAAGACTCTGATGAGCAATCTCTCCCGGAAAATGTTGAACCTCAAGAAAATGAAGGAAAAACCCTAATATTCGATGAAAATCAGGAAATTCCGAAGGATCAAGCAGCAACTCAAGCTTTGTCTCCTGAGGAGATTGAAAAAACACCGACAGGAATGCCAAAACCAAATGACATTACATCACCAAGAAAACCTGTTGGAGAACCTATCATTATTGAAAATCAGGGAATGGCTCGTGTTGAGGATGAAATCGAACAAACCCCACCACGACCGATAAAGGCTTATGTTCCTCCTATAACTTCCCAACGGATAGCCCCTCCACCACCCGGTTCGACACAACCGATTCTACCAAACAGAATAAATGTCAATGACACCCAGGCGACCCGCGTCTCTCCGGTTGCCTATCAGAGCTCCAATTTAACCCGGCAAGGCAGGCCAAACCAAAACTTAGAAAATACACAAGTCAGTCGGACTCAGATTGGAAAACAGAAAACTAACAAAGCATCAAAACCTCCAAAATCTCCGAAAACAGGAGGAGAAGGAAGTTTTAAACAGGCATGGGGTTGTTTTATTCGAATGGTTTTGATCGGACTATTTCTGGTAATTTTTATCGTTATTGCTGCTGGATCCTTCGGTGTGTACCAGTATTATCGGATAGCACAATCGCTTCCACCAGTCGAAGAATTGCGGGAGAAGGCCGCAAAATTCGAAACGACCAGAATATTAGATAGGAATGGTAATGTCATTTATGAGATCATTGATCCAAACGCTGGAAGAAGGACTTATGTTCCGCTGGAAAGAATTTCTCCTTACTTAATCTCAGCCACCATTGCTACCGAAGATAAGGAATACTATAACCATCCCGGATTTGACCCGGTTGCAGTCGCACGAGCGTTTTGGCAGAACTATACCGCCGGTGATATTGTATCGGGTGCCTCCACAATCACTCAACAATTGGCTCGTATGTTGTTACTGGATGATACAGAGCGATATACCCGAACCTATGAAAGAAAGACCCGGGAAATCGTTCTTGCTGCAGAAATTACCCGTAAATACTCCAAAGAGGAGATTTTGGAAATCTTCCTCAATGAGAATAATTATGGCAACCTGGCATACGGCATTCAGGCAGCCTCCGAGACATATTTTAATACCGGTGCGGATAAACTTACCCTTGCACAGGCATCTTTCTTAGCCGGGTTACCACAAGCCCCAGCGGTTTATGACATTTATACAAATCGGGATGCAACATTAACTCGTCAAAAACAAGTTCTCTTGTTGATGTATGAATTATCACAAGAAAAGAATTGTATTTACGTAAGCACCAATCTGGAAAGGGTTTGTGTAAATGAAATTGCCAGTGCTGCCCAACAGATTGAGAATTATGAATTTAAACCTCATGATTACAGTATGATTTATCCCCATTGGGTAAATTATATTCGTACTCAATTAGAGAGTCAGTTTGACCCTCAGACGATTTACCGGTCAGGATTTACAGTTCACACAACCCTTGACCCTGTTTTACAGGAAAATGTTCAGACTATCCTCAAAAACCAGATCGATGGACTGGTAGATAAAAATGCTTCGAGTGGAGCAATGGTGATCATCAAACCATCCACTGGTGAAATTCTGGCGATGATTGGATCTGCAGATTTTTACAAAGAAAGCATTTCCGGTCAGGTGAATATGGCATTAGCACCACGCCAACCGGGCTCTTCCATAAAACCACTGGTATTTTTAGCAAGTCTTGAAAAAGGATGGACAGCTTCAACATTGATTTGGGATATTCCCAGTGAATTTTCGCCATCCGGGAGAGCAGACGATCCTCGTGAGCCGTATAAACCGGTTAATTATGACAATCGATTCCACGGTCCGGTTACCTTAAGATCAGCTTTGGCCAATTCATATAATATTCCAGCGGTGAAAGCCCTGGAATATGTAGGTATTTATGACAATCCTGACACATCCCACCCTGATGGTTTTATTGAATTCGCAAAACGTGTTGGGATTTCAACCCTTACGAGGGATGATTATGGCATGTCCCTTTCTCTTGGTGGAGGAGATGTGACTTTATTGGAATTGACCAATGTATATGCAACCATTGCCAATGGTGGAAATAGAATTCCACCGGTGGCGATTACGAAAATTGTTGACCATTTAGGTGAGGTTGTTTATGAATATCAACAACCCACAGCAACCCGAGTGATACGCGAGGAACATGCCTACATTCTTAGCTCTATCCTTTCAGACAATCAATCTCGGGCTCCTATGTTTGGAGCTAATTCAGTTTTGAATTTACCATTCCAGGTGGCTGCAAAAACAGGGACGACCAATGATTTTCGTGATAATTGGACACTTGGCTACACCCCTGATCTTGCGATTGGTGTCTGGGTAGGAAATGCTGATTATACGCCTATGATTGATACCAGTGGTTTAACCGGTGCTGCCCCAATCTGGTCCGAAGCAATGCAATTTGCTATCGGACACCTGACTAATAACAATCCATCAACATTTGTTCGTCCTGCGGGGGTTGTTGATAAAATAATTTGTTCTGTGTCAGGATCGGAACCATCGGAGTGGTGTCCAAACCAATACAATGAAATTTTTGCCTATGACCAGCTTCCTTTGCCATCCAGTGAAGACTTATGGAAAAGAACAAATATTGACACCTGGACAGGGTTACAAGCTTCTGCAGCATGTAGTGAGTTCACAAAAGAGGAATTTGTTCTTAATGTGAATGAAAAAGGGGCGGTTAAGTGGATTCAAGAAACCTCAGAAGGAAAAAATTGGGCAGAAAATTTAGGATTTGATATCCCTGTCTTGTTTGTTCCTGAGAGGGAATGTAGAGCAGATGATCCCAAACCAAAGATAATATTTGCCGGACTTTCAGATGGACAAGCAATTACTGTCAATCCATTCGATATTTATGCACTGGTTGACGCGACCCATAATTATAAAAATATGACCTTGGAATATGGTCGTGGGTCAGATCCATCCAATTGGGAGCTCTTATTCGAAACGAACAATAATTATCGGGAAGTAGATTTGATTTACACCTGGGATTTGTTTGAGGATGAAATAGAACCTGGCGAAATCACATTACGAATCCGTATCGAGTCGACAGAAGATGGCCGATATGCAGAGAAAACAATTCGTGTGAATATTCAGGTGGCAACCCCAACACCAACAATAACTCCAACATCGACGACCACGCCTACACCAACAATGACACCCACGAGCACTGTAACTCCTACTCAAACCAATACGGTCGCTCCAACTTCATTGGTGCCAACCGCGGTAATACCTACTGATACACCAGAGGAGTGATCAGAACAAAACTGGTTGATTTGTCTCCTGGAAAACAGCCGGGTCATTATCCAATAATTTACCCCAGGTCTTATGATCGAGATCTGGGTTTTCATAAATTCGTCGGATATGCCTGAATTTTACATAGTGATATTTTCCGAAATGTTGTTTGTAAATAGGGTCATTTTTTATTTTGTAACTAATCAGATCTGAGCGTGAACCTGGAAAGATTATCACGACTTCACTAATGTCCGGATCTATTTTGGTTTGGAATTGGGAAATAATGCTGGATGCGGTGATAAAGAATTGGAAATTGTTGATCTGTTCAGAAGAATTCCAAATAATAGGGTTTTCCCCTACCACCTCATACCCTAATTTATTGCCTATGAAATACACGATTTTTCGAAGTTCGAGAATATCCTGCTTTCTCAGATTAATAGATTCATTCGGTTTTCGGGACCATATTCCAGGTTTTTCAGGATTTGATACACAGTATGAAGCAAATAGTCTTTGAAGATGATATTGAGATGCGGGGATTAAGCCTGGTAGGTTTTGGTTGATCGTGTAAGCAGTCTCTTCCATTGAGAAAGAATCATTTGATTGAATAAATCGAATGAATTCCTTTTCAATTTTGTCACTGACAGGCACATAGATGGGTGGTTCTTTTGTTAACCAAAATTCTCCATTTTCCAGTTGAGTGTCATCGACCTGGGTGAATTCATCTTTGTCCATCAGTTGTCTATCAAAAAGAGCTTGAGCATTCATGAAGAGACTATTGTCGAAGGAATTTAAAGATAGATCTTCATTATTATCAATAGTTTCAGACAAAAAGAAAACCGACAATAATTCCTGATAGTCTGCTGGTTCAGATTTTAACTGAAGATATTTTTTCAGGTTTGATACTTCATTTTCAGTAGATGTATGTTTTTTGGTTGGCATCCAATAAAATTGAGAGATTTTGGTCTCTGGGTGGTAGGCAGCATTGACCAATGAGAAATTACTGGAAGATGCAGCGGTAAGATAGGCCAGGATATAACTATTGGTAAGTTCTGGGGCAATCGCGACTATTGGGACTGAGTATTGTGAGGTGTGTTCAAACACCTTTCTGATCGCCTGAGCATGCCAGACCCAATCGTATCGCCTTCTTTCGAGAGCCCCCTTCAACTTTCTGGCAGCCTGATTGCCCCAGAGCCAACCACTCCAAACAGCATTGTAAGTCCACATGGCTTGATTGGGGCGTGGCAAAACTGTGGCAATGGCAGAAAAATCTGGTCGTTGAAAATTATCTGGGAGCGAATGAATTCTCCCTGGATAAAAAGTGATTCCCCCGGAATCTGGAGGTAAATCCGGATAATTTACAAATGGTATCGGTTTTTCTAATATCATCAAATTTGATATTGAATTTTCGATCACTTCCCATAAATTAAACTCATAAAATTCCGATGGAATCGAAATCTGTTTTGGTCTGCTACGGGTTGTGGATAAGCTCCATAACATGTTTCCATAATCGAATACCTGAATGAGAATCGCTTCAATGATTGCTTTTCGATCATCTGAGAAATCAATACTTTCAAGTTTATTTACCAGTGAAGAAATGACTGAAATGGATCTGGGTAAGTATGAATCTACGACTTCCTTAATGGCTATAGGGGGATTTTCATTCCCCGGTAAGACTCGTTGTAATAATCTTGTTTTATGTAATCGAATATTTCCTAATTGAGAAAGGTTCTTTTCATCAACCTCAGAAATTTTGAAAACACATGTTGCACCACAATCTTCACAGAGAATCTCACGTGCAAATGGAAGATCCTGATTCTTCTTCCAAAGATACTTTACCTTTGTTGAATATGATGAACATTCCGGACAGGGTGACAGATAAAGATTTTTGATTTGACTCTCTAATCGTTCTTCCCCACGTTTTAGAGCACCTAAATCAGCAATTGCAGCCTGGAATTGAGATTTCTGATACCCATAGCATAAGACTTGCATGATACGGCTTACAATTGGATTATTGCAAGTCACCAGGACTTTAAATCCAGCCTGGGCTAGCTCGATGGCACTGAGAGGTTGATTCCCGATTGGATCTAGCACCCAACCATCCTCAATCCCAATATAATGGAGCATATCAATCAGACTTTCAGTGGGATAGGGAGGTAAAAATCGATCCAACACCATAATTGGTTGAGTTTTTTTCCCGGAAAAATAAGGTGGCTTACCAATATCCATATATTCAGTATAATAATTTCATTTAATTTGTCTATATGTCTGGTTGAAAGCAACGAAAAGTTCAAAAATTAGGTTCTAGTGGGAGACGGAATGATTCCTTCTTCTGGAAAACATTAAAAAGGATGACTAAATGGATTTGAATCAAAATTTTGTAAATCAAGAACCAAATATTCCACAAAGCAAGCATCAATTTTGGAGATATCTATTGGTCTCCGTCGTAATCATTTTTGTTACGTTGATTTTTCAGACTCTTTTGATTTTTCTAGCATCTATTTTTGAAGGAAATTTTGATGTAATGCAATATTCCTCATTGACATTGCTTTGGGTATCGATGCTGCCATTTTTTGCCTTGTTGATCACATTGCTGATTGGAATTCGCGTGATTCACCAACAACCTCTGAAGACAATATTCACTCAAAAAAGATATTTTAGTAAAAAACTAGTGATCAAAGCATTTGTCATCTGGTTCCTATTATCAAGTCTATCGGACATCGTGCTGGCAATCCTACAGCCGGGGAACTATTCTTTTACTTTTGAAGCGAAACCTTTCATCACGTACATGCTTTTAGCTTTCTTTTTGCTATTAATCCAGATCACAGCCGAGGAGGTCCTGTTTCGTCATTATTATTTGGATGGTTTCTTGCGTTTATTTCGCAAGCCCTGGTTCGCTATTGCTGCTCAAGCTTTATTATTTGGTTTATTACATGGAGCGAATCCTGAGGTTACTGCCTATGGACTATTAACCACCATGCCTTATTACATTGGTATGGGTCTTATTTTAGGTTGGCTAACCATCAAGTCAAAAGGATTGGAAATCGCCTTAGGAATACATTTTGCTAATAATTTATATGCCACCGCGATGGTTACTTTCAAAGAATCTGCAATTCCTTCGCCTGCCTTATTCACAATTAAAGAATACCAACCAGAGATAGGCTTATTGATTTTTGCTATCATGGTCCTCATAACCAGTTTGATCTTGGTGCCAAGGCTGGAAAAGCCCAAGGAGATTATCTAGGTAAACCTCGCCCGGGTATAATCATGGGGAGAATAAGAGGTGTGGAATATGAATAATCAAGAATTCTGGTTTGTAATTCAGAGTCATCCTAACAAAGAACAAATGTTGTATAAACAACTTGAATTATTGAATATTGAGGTGTTCTTTCCAAGAATTCGGGTAAAACCTGTCAACCCTCGCTCACGAAAGGTACGACCTTATTTCCCGGGTTACATTTTTATTCACACAGATCAGGTATCGATCGATAGTTCATCGCTTAAATGGATGCCGCATTCAAAAGGAATTGTATCCTTTGGGGGAGAAGCATCGATTGTGCTGGATTCATTAATATTGGCACTCAAACAAAAAATGGGTGATCTTAATGAAATGATTGAACAAAGGGAAGAGATTAAAAGTGGCACACCAGTTTTGATAGATTATGGCCCGTTTGAAGGATATGAAGGAATCTTTGATACGAGATTAAAAGGGTCTGATCGAGTAAGAATTTTGTTGAAAATGTTGAGTGATAATTACGTGCCGGTGGAGATTGAAAGCTCGCATATTCAAAAGAAACAAAACAAATCCTAGGATTTGATGCATAATTAACTGGTAAGAAAATCAGAATACTCCTTGTTAGTGTTTCGAATTTGATTCGATTAAGTTTTTATTGAATTTGACAATGGTTAATATCATATTCCAATCAAGTATTGACAATCAAATAATATTTCTTAATCTGATATTTCCAGTCACTTTGGCTATTCTCTATTTATTATTTGGATGGTTGTTTTCCCAATTCAAAAGAAAACTGGAAGTGACAAACCGCATTGTTTATGGTTTTGTGATTATTTCAGTTTTTTTACTTTCGGTTGGTTTTGCTCATTATGTGGATTGGGTGTATTCAATTCAGGTGGGGTGCTTAATCTTACTTTCCTTATCCGAAATAGAACGATTTTCCAGTAATTATATAAATCATCAGATATCTGTATCAATCAAAATCGTAATTTATGGATTGACTTTATTAATTTTACTCGGTCAATTTGCCAACAATTTTTTCTCTTTAAATTTTCTAATGGACGATGGCTTGGGTTTGCCAGCATTTTGGGCTGGCATTTTACTTTTCATTACATGTGGTTTCAAAATTTATAGTTATTTGAAAATTCTCGGAAAGGAAAAATTATCTCTCACAGATTTCTATGATGTTATCAGTGTTTTTTCCCTCTTACCTCTCGGTTTTTGGTTGATCGGGAATATTAACCTTGCAATCAACCCATTATTATTAATTCCATTTTTATTTGGTTTATTCTGGATTGGCGTCTTATTAGTGTATTTAATTCAAAAGGATAGAAAAGATCTCCATGTAAATGAATCATTTGGTTTTTCTTTAATTGTTGGCTGGACATCTATTATTGGATTGGGCTTGTTGATTTTTTCTTTGTTGGATAAGAACATCAACCAAAATAATATTTCCCTGTTGAGATCAATCTGCATCTACATGATCTTATTCTCATTAGGAATTTCTCTTTCTTTAGATCTTTTCAAAAGCAAAAAACAGAGAAACAAACCGAATTTGGAAACGGCTGGTCAAGCAGTGACTAAGGAAGCATTCACCATAGAAGAATTGATTGTGGATTTGAAAAATTCAATTTTTGCTCAAACCAGTCCAAGAAAATTCATCCTTTACCTTCTTGAATCGAACGAGAACTTATATAAACCTTATAAATTTTCCAACCAGGCTGTCCCTGATATATATTTCCCGGAGACCTCTCGCCTGGTTAAATGGTTGAAAGAAAATCCAAAAACCACATTCCTTGACTTATCTCAACCACTCTCCGGTGGACTTGTAAATGAATCCAACAAATTCAAATTAATCGAAGCTGATCTTCTCATTCCGGTCAGAGCAGAAGACCAATTATTGGGATGGATTTTTTTGAGCAATTCAGAACTTGATAAAGATAAAAATGAAAAGATAGGAAATAAGTTATTCCCTTTAATGGATGAATTTGGATACTTATACAAAAGAATGGACGATCAAATGAGATTTGAACAACGTGAAAAGAATATTAATATTCTCTCCAGAATCGTGAAGGGAGTGAACTATACCCTTGAATTGGATGATATTTATGAATTGATGTATGCTCAAACATCACAGATTATTCCTTCAGACATTTTTTATATCGTATTGGGGGATGAGAAAACCCAGGATTTTCGTTTTGTGTTTTATGTAAACCAGAACGAAAGGGAGTATGAAAGAGAAGGGAGTCAGTTTTCAAATTCTAACTCCCTGGAAATGAAAGTGGTACAAAGCGGGCAAGGATTATTCGCCAATGGTTTTGGATCTACTAGTCAATCCATAAATATTAAACCGCATTTATCCGATGTAATTAACACTGCTCTTGTTCCTTTGAACACCGCAGACAAGACTATCGGATGCGTTTTTCTTGGCAGATACTTATCAGAAGATGTCTTTTCAAATGAACAATTTGAGCTGTTGCAATCAATTGCTGATCTTGTCGCTGGAGCAATTGAGAAAGCCAGATTGTTAGACGAAACCGAACAACACGTAAAACAATTATCCAGACTTAATGAGGTGATTCGAAACTTATCATCAATAAAAAACATCGATCATCTTCTAAAATCCATTCTGAAGTTTTCAAACAATCTGATTGAATTTGAGGAAACTCGCTTAATTCGGGTTGATCAGGCAACAGGGGACCTTCATTACCAAAAAGAAAAAGGAGAAAAACCAAATTCTCTTGTACTGTCTCGATTAAAAAACAATATCAAGTGGTTTGATAATCTCCAAAATGGATCGGATATAGTTTTTTATGATTCAAGTTCGTCATCAGATGAAGAATTAATCTCATATTATGAAGGACAAAACATAACAATATATTCTTTGATGCTTCTACCTTTGGTCATAAAAGATAAAATTGTGGGGTTCCTTGAATTAATAAATCGGAAAGACAGGAATTATTTTTCTGAAAATGAAAAGCAATTAATGAAATCATATGCATCTCAGGCAGCCATCACCTGGGAAAATGCCCAACTTTATCAACAGACTGATCAGGAATTAGCAGAGCGCGTTGAGGAATTATCAACAATGCAAAAAATCGATCGGGAATTGAATGCAAGTTTGGATTCGAGAACTACATTATCGATTACGCTCGAATGGGCTATGAAATGGTTAAGAGCTGATGCAGGCTGGATTGGTTTACTGAATGAAAATGAGATTATTGATATCCAATATTCCGGCTATGATGAAATTTTAAAAAATAAATTTCCAAGTGAATTATCTCTTGATCGGATCCAATCGTTAGTCAATACTGAATGGTTTGAACCTATCTCGATCAAACAAGATGAATTTTTGAAATTTCATCCCTCCACAAAAGCACAGATAATCTCACCTGTTTATCGGGAAGACAATTTAGTGGCTATCCTCTTTTTAGAGCTTTTTAATGAATTTCAAATGAATAAAAACCAGAAATTATTCCTGGCTCGTCTGGGCGATCATGCTTCTATTGCCATTAAGAATAGTCAATATTATGAAGAAATCCAAAAAGCCAATTTAGCTAAAAGTGAATTTGTTTCATTGGTTGCACATGAGTTAAAAAATCCGATGACTTCCATCAAAGGATATACTGAATTATTAACAAGTGGCGCTGCAGGAGATGTCTCTGAAGCTCAATTAAATTTCCTGGCAATCATACGCAATAATACGGATCGTATGAATGCTCTCGTTTCGGACCTAAATGATTTAACAAAAATTGAAACTGGAAACATTCACCTGGAAGTTAAGCCGGTTCAAATAAAAAGGTTATTTGATGAGCTGGAACGTTCTCTAATAAAGCAAATCAATCAGAAAAACCAAACTTTGTTGATAAATGGGCAGGAAAATCTCCCTGATGTATTAGCTGATGAAAATCGATTATTGCAAGTGTTAATCAACCTGGTCTCAAATGCAAATAAGTATTCCAAAGAAACCGGTAAAATTTATCTTAAGGCGGAAAAAGCCATTTCAATTGGTGAGGTCAAATACAATCAACCAAAATTGCATGTAGAGGTACAAGATACTGGTGTTGGAATATCTGATGAAGATCAAAAAAGTATATTCCAAAAATTCTTCAGGTCAGAAGATCCAAACGTCCGATCAGTATCTGGAACTGGATTAGGGTTAAACATAACGCGCAGCCTGGTCGAATTGATGGGTGGAATGATTTGGTTTGAAAGTGAAATTGGAAAAGGCACCACTTTTCATCTAGTGATGCCATTTGCCGAAAACGAAAACCCTTAGTATCGAATTTATTAAGATAAGTTAGACAATAGGGACCTGAACTTTTGGTAGGTGCTCTATGATGGAATTTGGATCCATATCCGGGTATTGGAAATTTTCCAATTTTCCTGAGTTGTATGCATCGTAAGAGAATAAATCAAAATGGCCGTGGCCTGATAAATTGAACAAGATGACTCTTTTTTCTTCCCGTTCTTTTGCTTCCAAGGCTTCTATAATGGCTGCTCGGATTGCGTGAGAAGATTCAGGCGCGGGAAGAATTCCTTCGGTCTGGGCAAATAATTTTCCTGCTGCAAATATGTCTAATTGGCTAACAGAAACAGCTTCGATTAACCCAGCATCATATAATGCACTGAGTTGAGGAGCCATGCCATGATATCTTAATCCGCCAGCGTGAATAGCTGGTGGAATGAAATCGTGACCTAATGTGTGCATTTTTACAATCGGTGCCATTTGGGCTGTATCACCATAATCATAAGAATAAACTCCTTTTGTGAGAGATGGGGTTGAGCAAGGTTCTACCGCTAATAGTCTGGTTCGTTGTCCATTTTTTAGATTTTCCCTCAGGAAGGGGAACGCTATCCCGGAAAAGTTAGATCCGCCACCTACGCAACCGATTACCACATCCGGATATTCATTTGCTAAATCCATTTGTTTAAGCGCTTCTTCCCCAATCACGGTCTGGTGCAGCAAAACATGGTTCAAAACCGAGCCAAGACTATATTTCTTTGAACCATTGGACAAGGCTGCAA
Source organism: uncultured Anaerolineaceae bacterium (assembly GCA_964430025.1). Taxonomy (GTDB): domain Bacteria; phylum Chloroflexota; class Anaerolineae; order Anaerolineales; family Anaerolineaceae; genus UBA6170. The sequence continues at coordinate 22,545 of CAYSFA010000023.1, forward strand.
CCTCAACTGCTTCTGAAATGGCAATTCCTAATGATCCTACGTTATTGGGATCTTTTTCCAAAATGTTACGTCCCGTTTGGGTTCTGTTACTTGGACTGGGAAAAACTTCTGCTCCATAGGTTTCCATTAAGTGTCGTCTGGATGGTTTTTGGTTATAGGATACCTTCACCATAAATACTTCCAGAGACATATCAAAGAAATTACAGGCCATACTGAGTGCAGATCCCCATTGTCCGGCACCGGTTTCTGTGGTGATCGCTTTTGTTCCAGCAATTTTGTTGTAATAAGCCTGTGCAACAGCGGTATTTGATTTATGACTTCCGGAAGGTGAGACACCTTCATATTTGAAATAGATATGGGCCGGAGTCCCCAATGCTTTTTCAAGTCTTCGCGCTCTAATTAGAGGGGTTGGCCGCCAGAGTTTGTATATTTCACGAACTTCTTCGGGAATTTCGATGAACCGTTCTTTGCTCATTTCCTGTTCAATAATGGGCATTGGAAAAATTGCACTCAGAAACTCAGGTGTGACTGGTTCTTTTGTTGTGGGGTTCAATACAGGTGTTGGTTCAATTGGGCTATCAGCTGTGATGTTGTAAAAATGTGTGGGAACGTCATTTTCACTGAGCATAAATCGGTTTTGTGTTGACATGGTTACCTCCAATAAAAGTTAGATGTTAAAAACATTAAACAAAAAACAGCATCCGCTTGAGGGCGAACGCTGTGTCCGTGGTGCCACCTCCGTTAGGTTGGTTTTAATCAAAAATCCCTTTGCGAAACAAAGGGAAAAAAGCCAGCCTCACTCTTTCGGGTACAATCAATAACGATACCCTTTACCTTGATAACGGTGGCAGCTCCGGCTCAGACTACTTGATCACTCTTTCATCCTGCAACTCCGAGGTCCATTCATTAATGTTGTACGGGCAACTTTTCACCAGGCGTTGCTCTCTGTACCGTCGGGACATTAATTACTCGTCCTCTTCAATGTCTTTATAATTATCAACTTATTAGGTAAGATTATAAATCTAAAAATCTTTTTGTCAAATGAATTTCGCAAATTGGTGAAATTATCGATCGAGAAATCATTTTTGGAAAGTTGAATAATTTCGTAATCTGTGGTTTAACGAATTTAGCTTATTAAAAAATTTAAGAGGAATAGAAAATGATTAATCAGCTGTTATGGGCCCAAGGGATTTGCCTGGAAGAGTATGTCAATCAGATGGAAGTTTATCAAAAGCAAATGTTGCAAAGAATCAATAATCTCTATATCACCTCAGCTGAGTTCGATCGTTTTAAAAATATTAAAGAACCTATCAAAATACTGGTGATAACTGAAGAATGGTGCAAAGATAGTCTGATGAATTTGCCCATCATCGCGAAGATTTCAGAAGCTTCCCCAAATATTGAATTGCGAATATTTGATCGAGCCAAATTCCCAGAATTATGGAAGTATTTTCAAGACCAAGGATTTGTAAATATCCCAATTTGTTGGATGGTGAATGAAGATTTCTCACGAGTTGGGGTTTGGGTGGAAAGACCAAAAAAAGCTTATAAAATGTTAGAAGGTTGGAAAAGAGAAAACCCAGAGGTTGATAGGATAAAACTAAATGGTTCCTTGTCGGATGATGAAAAACAATTGAAATTAATCCCGTATATGGATCAATTGCTGGATGAGATGTGGACTTGGTATGATACCGAATTGCAATCTGAAACCGTTAAGGAATT
>CAYSFA010000024.1:0-6801 GCA_964430025.1 uncultured Anaerolineaceae bacterium
GATTGTTCCTTCCGTTGCTCTTATCAGCGTCTGCGAGCCCTTAGAAAAGTCATACTTTTCAAGATCCAAAGCAAGTATGATGCCGTGACGTGTTTTTCCAGCTACCTGCCTTTCAACGAGAATAAACCCATTGAATTCCTTAAAAATACCCTTATCGAGATATTCTTGCATGGTATCTTTCGTTTTTTCAATACGCGTCTCTTCATCCTTGGTTTCCAGATAAACTTCAGGAAGGATCATATTCAATGTTGATGGATCATCTTTCACTAATTCTTCAACCTGATGCCAGTAAGCAGGTTGGGAAGTATATTGATCGCAAGCAATTACTGCCCATTTATGATATTCCAGCCCATCCTGGGGTAATAAAATCACTGGAATTTGTATTCCAAGGTGTTCAAATTTGTTCATGTTCGCTTCCCTTCAAAGAAATGGATTTCACTCCATCATTTTATCGGAAAGTGAACATGAACAAAAGATGTTTTAAGGACTAATGATCTCTGTCAGCACAAGCAAGGATTTTTATCAATAAAGAATCGTTACATACCTGCCATAAATGAGACACCAACCACACCTGGTCCTGTGTGTGTTCCAATGACTGGGCTTACATCAGCAATCATTATCTCAGCAACCGCATCCTTTGGTAAAACATTCAGTACTTTGGTTTCCAAGTTTCTGGCTTCTTCGAAGGCGTTGGCATGTTGGATTGCGATACGTATTGGAGTTCTTCCGTTGATTCTTTCTTTGAGAATATCTAGCATTTTGTCTACTGCTTTGTTCATTGTACGCGCTTTTCCAGCAGGTTCAATTTTTCCATCCCGTACTTCCAGGATAGGCTTCAAATTGAGCATGGTTCCGAGAAATGCCTGAGCCCCGCCGATTCTACCTCCACGATGGAGAAATTCCAGAGTCCTGACTGTTAATAAGACACCTGTGCTTTCACGTGCTTTTTCGGCAATTTTTACGCATTCTTTTAAGGAAGCACCATTTGCTGCTGCCCTAGCTACTGATAGCACCTGGAAACCCAAAGCCATACCAGAGGTTTCAGAATCGAATATTTCAATATCCTTCAAATCAAGCATTGCTTTTGCTTGCATGGCGGAATCAATGGTTCCAGATAATTTGGACGAAATATGGATTGAAAATATCTCAAAGTCTTGTGCAGATAATTCTTTGTAAATTTCTTTAAAAGCACCTGGGGTTGCCTGAGAGGTCGATGGCATGATTTCTGCATTTTGTAATTTTTCATAAAATTGAACAGGGCGAATATCCACTCCGTCACGAAATTGTTCTTCTCCCCAAATTAGTTGTAATGGAGCAACTTGAAACTGATATTGTTTACCGATCTCTTCAGGAATGTAAGCAGTACTATCTGTGACTATAGCAATTTTTGACATTTTTTCTCCACGTGTAATTTTTATTTTCTTAGCATAATTTATGCTTGTAAGTAACACTAGTGGTAGTAAATAGTTGCGAAAGTTGAATTACATATGAGCGATCCATTCAGCAGTAAACTACAAAGCAAGCTATGTTAGAATTCCTTGACCAAAAGGCACGAACACGCTAAAATCGTGCACGCTGGTAAAAGAAAAAAAGACAAAGACAATGTTTGAAAATTTAACCGGAAGACTAGAAGGAATATTTAAAGAACTTCGCCGCAGAGGTAAGTTATCCGAAGCTGATGTGGATAATGTGATGCGGGAAGTGCGATTAGCATTGCTTGAAGCAGATGTTCATTTTAGTGTTGCCAAAAAATTTGTCGCCCAAGTTCGTGAAAGAGCGATTGGTTATGAGGTTTCAAAAGCTTTAAATCCGGGACAACAGGTCATTAAAATCGTCAACGAGGAATTGATCAAAACCCTTGGTGAACCAGCAAAGATCAATTTATCCGGAGAAAAACCATATGTAATTATGATGGTCGGTCTTCAGGGTTCGGGAAAAACGACAGCATCCGCGAAATTAGCGAAGAAATTAAGATCACAAGGGGAACGAGTATTGCTGGTTGCCGCAGATCCTTATCGTCCTGCTGCTATAAAGCAATTACAGACTCTGGGCGAACGAATTGATGTGCCCGTTTTTACTGAAGATGGTAAAAAACCACCTGAAGTAAGTATTCATGCTTATGATTACGCAAAAAAGGGAGGTTATACCGTTGTCCTAATAGACACCGCTGGTCGGTCTCAATTAGATCAGGACTTAATGGATGAATTACGAGCCATTCAATCAAAGGTAAAAACGACTGAAATACTATTGGTGGTGGATTCCATGATTGGTCAGGAAGCCTTGCATATCGCGGAAGGCTTTCGGGACACAGTTTCCATAACCGGTTTGGTCCTCACGAAAATCGATGGTGATGCAAGGGGTGGTGCAGCTATTTCCATCAGAAGTGTAACTGGAGTGCCAATAAAATTCCTTAGCACAGGTGAAGGGATCGACGCCATGGAAGCGTATGATCCAGCCAGATTATCATCAAGAATCCTTGGAATGGGTGATGTTATCGGACTCATTGAAAAAGCTGAACAAGCTTTTGATCAAAAAGAAGCTCAAAAACAAGCCCAAAAAATGATGAGTGGTGAATTTTCTCTGGATGATTTTCTTAATCAATTGAAACAAATCAAAAAGATGGGTTCTATCTCTCAAATTCTCGAAATGATGCCTGGAAATTTAGGGCAAATGGCCAAAGCTGTGGATCCTCGGGATGCTGAGAGACAATTAAAGCAAACCGAAGCTATTATTAATTCCATGACATTTCATGAAAGAAGATCCCCGGATGTGCTAAATGCATCAAGACGACGACGAATTGCATCAGGATCAGGCACGGATGTCCAAGATGTTAATAGACTAATTAAGCAATATCGTGATATAAAGAAACTAATGAAAACTTTTCAAAAATCCGGAGGGCGTGGATTACCTCGTTTATTCGGTTAGTCTTATTGGAAAGATGATTCTAAAAACGTCCCTTCAACGTTTCCTCTCAGAATCAAATTTGCCAGCAGATTATCAAAATTAAAAATATTTAGAAAGACAGGAGAAAATCGATGGTAAGGATTCGATTGCGAAGACAAGGACTGAAAGGTCAACCAACTTATAGAATTATTGCGGCTGATAAAGAAGCCCCACGTGATGGACGTTTTTTGGAAATTTTAGGTTTTTATAATCCAAGAACAGAACCAGCGACAATTAATGTCAATGAAGAGCGTGTTTTTGATTGGATGAGCAAAGGTGCACAGCCAAGTGACTCCGTCAGTCAAATTTTCAAAACCGTTGGTTTATTGGAAAGATTTGATCGATTCAAAAAAGGTGAATCTTTCGCAGATTTATCTGCTGAAGCCGAAAAAGTTTACGTAAAATTTAATTCAAATCAAAAAACTAATCCGGCATAAATTTAACCTGGGTGGCTGAATGAATTGAAATCTTTTCGAAAGGAAGCAGCCGTGAAAGAATTAATCGAATATATTGCACGATCATTGGTTGATGACCCTTCCCAGGTAGATGTTGTTTGTGACCGCGGAGGTTCAAGAACGAGAATTGAACTGCGAGTAGCCAAAGAAGATATGGGACGGGTGATTGGCAAAGGTGGAAGAGTTGCAAACTCTATGAGAGTCTTATTGCGGGTTGCAGCAGCTCGAGAAGGTAAACAGGCAACCTTGGATGTGGTTGAACCACGATGAGAAGAAAAACTCAGGGGCTGTCTGAACCTGAAAATAATGGCACAGGCTCGCCCAATATTGGCGAGCCTGTCTATTTGACTATTGGTAGATTGGGAAAACCTCATGGGTTGGAAGGTGCTATCATCTTCTATGTTATAACTGATTTTCCAGAACGAATTAAGCGTGGCAGACAAGTATTTATTGGGGAAGAAAAGCTAATTGCTCAAATTGATTCAGTCAAAGAGCATTCTCGCGGGTTGATTATTCAATTTAAAGAATTTACTGATATTTCCGAGATCGAGCGTTTTAAGAGTCAGTATGTCTATGTGAGTGCCAAAGATTTGCCAAATTTACCGGATGGAGAATATTATCATCACCAACTGATTGGGTTGAAAGTTTTCGATCCAGAAGGAAATGAAATTGGAATTTTGCATGATATTCTTGAAACTGGTGCAAATGATGTTTATTTAATTAAAGATAGTCACAACAAAGAAATATTAATTCCAGCATTACTTGAACTTATCGTTAATATTGACATAAAAAATCAGTCGATGGTGGTTAAACCATTGGATTATTACAATTAGGAAAGTAGATGGATCCTAAAAAATATTGGATAGGATTTAACTTAGTCAAAGGGATTGGTTCTGTAAGATTTCAATCGATAAGAGAGTTCTTTGGGAATATGGAATTAGCCTGGATGGCTTCATTTTCAGATTTACGTGCGTCTGGATTACCTGAAAAGGTCTGTGAAAGGGTCATCGAACTTAGAAATAATTTTGATCTTGATAAATATGTAGAACGAATTTACTCTGCAGGTATAAAAGTTCTGATCAGTGATGAGGAGACTTATCCACGATATCTGAAAGAAATTGATCAACCTCCTCCCATCTTATATATAAAAGGAAATATCTCTCTTGAGGACGAGTGGGCAGTTGCTATAGTTGGGACCAGAAGGGTTACCCATTATGGAAAACAAGTTGCACAAGAATTTTCAAGAGTATTGGCTGACCATAAAATAACAATTGTGAGTGGATTAGCGCGAGGGATAGATGGTATCGCACATAAAACCGCCCTTGAAAGCGGAGGAAGAACAATCGCAGTGTTGGGAAGCGGTGTAGATCAGATTTATCCAGCCGAACATAAAAATTTAGCTGATGAAATTATGAATTCTGGAGCAGTCATCAGTGATTATCCACCTGGAACAAAACCTGAAGCAACAAATTTTCCCCCAAGAAATCGAATTATTTCAGGACTTTCAAGATCTACTATTGTCATTGAAGCTGGACAAACCAGCGGTGCTTTGATTACCGCTGATTTTGCTATTAATCAAGGAAGAAATGTATATGCTGTTCCCGGCAGTATTTACAATGTCCAGAGTAAAGGCACAAATAAACTAATCCAACAAGGTGCTAGACCACTTCTGGATATTCGTGAAGTATTAAATGATTTTCAAATTGAAATGGTTCAGGAAAGAAAAACAATCCGAAAAGAACTTCCTATCGACTTGTTTGAACAAAAAATCCTCAATGTACTTTCTGATGAACCAATGCATGTTGATGAAATAACCAATCAATCTGAGTTGCCTATTTCACAAGTGTCCTCTAGTTTGGCTATGATGGAATTAAAAGGAATGGCGAAACACATTGGGGGAATGAAATATGTCAGTATACGAGAAGAGCGTGGGGAGTATCTATAATGGAAAAATTTGATCATTTTTATGCTGTTATTATGGCTGGTGGTGGTGGTACCAGATTATGGCCTTTATCCAGAAAGAAAAATCCTAAACAAATGGTGAGTATCTTTGGCGATGATACTTTATTTCAAATTGCCATTAAGCGATTAAATGGATTGTTTCCACCGGAGAAAATCTATGTCGTCACCATAGCAGAGCAGGCGGCTACTCTTTCTGAACAAGCTCCTGAAATTCCGAAAGAGAATTTCCTGATCGAACCTTTTCCGAAGGGTACTGCATCGGTTGTTGGATTAGCAGCAACACAAATCAAAAGGATAGATCCGGATGCTGTTATGTGTATCCTTACTGCTGACCATTTTATGAAGAATATTAAAGAATTCCAGAAATTATTAAAATCTGCTTATCTGGCAGCTATTGAAGGATATCTGATTACTTTAGGGATTCAACCTACTCATCCCGCTACTGGGTATGGGTACATCCAAAAAGGTGATCCTATAAAAATGTTTGGGGAGAAATGGGCATTTAAAGTTAAGAGGTTTATCGAGAAACCTGATTCCTCCAATGCTAATTTTATGTTTTCATCCGGTGGATACGATTGGAATTCAGGCATGTTCATTTGGCATGTAAATTCAATCATGGAAGAATTTCAACTCCAAATGCCTGAATTGTTTTCTATACTGAAAGATATTGATTCCTCATTGGAGATAGGCAATCTTGATCAAGAAATCCATGCAATATGGACAAAGATCATTCCGCAGACCATAGATTATGGGATTATGGAAAATGCTAGAAACGTCATCGTACTTCCAGTTTCTGAATTAGGTTGGTTTGATGTAGGCAGTTGGGAATCATTGTTTGATGTTTTAGAGAGCGATGAAAATGGCAATCTACAGTTAGCAGAAAATGGATTATTTTTCAACTCCAAGAATAGCTTGCTTTATTCACGATCAAAAGGGAAGATGATCGTTGCTTTGGGGGTGAAGGATCTGGTACTTGTCGAAAATGAAAATGTAATAATGATTTGTGATCGGAAAAAATCACAGGATATTAAAAATGTCGTAAAATATCTGACCGATCATGGGCTTGAAGATTATTTGTAGGAGGAATTGTTTTGGAAGCTTATTGCGTAAAATGCAGAACAAAACGAGAAATTAAGAATCCGATCGCTTCATTCAATAAAATTGGTGCGCCGGTTACTAAGGGAATCTGTTCTGTTTGTGGTACATCACTTTATCGGACAGGAAGGACTGAGGAACATAAATTAATACCTCCTCCAGAAATAGTTAAAAAAGAGCCTAAGAGGAATGGTAAATTGGTGATCGTTGAATCACCTGCTAAGGCTAAGACCGTCCAGAGATTTCTTGGAAAGGACTACATTGTTAAAGCGTCGGTAGGCCACGTGCGAGATTTATTACGGTCAGAATTATCTGTTGATGTGGAAAACAATTTCACTCCAAAATA
>CAYSFA010000024.1:6820-21127 GCA_964430025.1 uncultured Anaerolineaceae bacterium
CAAAGATTTAAAACAACTGGCGAAGACTGCTGAAAAAATTTATCTTGCAACTGACCCTGACCGGGAAGGGGAGGCGATTGCCTGGCATTTAATGGAAGCAGCCGAAATTGAAGAGGAACGAACCAAGCGTGTTGTATTTCATGAAATCACGAAACCAGCCATTGAAGAGGCTTTTAGCCATCCAAGGTCCGTTAACATGGACCTGGTGGATGCTCAGCAGGCACGTAGAATTCTGGATCGACTGGTTGGGTACAATTTAAGCCCGCTATTATGGCAAAAGGTGCGCAGTCGATTGTCCGCAGGAAGAGTTCAGTCTGTCGCTTTAAGGTTGATTGTTGAACGTGAAAGAGAGATAGATGAATTCATCCAGGAAGAATACTGGTCGATTGAAGCGGAATTGAAACCCGACCAGGCTAAAAAGACGTATATTGCGAAACTGTACAAAATTAATGGGGAAGAACCAACCTTATCCAATAAAAAAATTGCGCATAGTTACTTAGAAGATCTAGAATCTGCCAATTATGTGATTTCAAACATAAAACGGGGAGAAAGAAAAAGAAAAGCACCAGCCCCGTTTATTACCAGCACCTTACAACAAGAAGCTTCACGAAGACTTGGATTTACCGCCAGAAGGACAATGGCATTAGCTCAGCAATTATATGAAGGTTTGGATGTAGGAGAAGGTGGTTCTACTGGTTTGATAACTTACATGAGAACTGACTCGACCAATATCTCAGAAATTGCCCAAAAAGAGGCTAGAGAATTGATCAAATCTAAATTTGGGAAAGAATTCTTACCAAAAGTTCCTCCTCAACATAAAACAAGAGCAGCAAAAGCTCAGGAAGCTCATGAGGCGATAAGACCTACCTCCTCCATGCGTTCTCCTGAAGGAATCAAAGAATATATCAAAGGCGATCAATTCAAACTCTACCAATTAATCTGGAAGAGATTTCTTGCCTCGCAAATGGAAGCTGCAGTCTATGACACAATCTCAGTTGAAGTGGATGCAACCGGGAAGAAAAATAATTATGAATTGAGAGCATCAGGTTCCATTCTCAAATTTGCTGGTTTTCTGGTTGTGTATGAAGAAGCAAAGGATGAAGATAAATCCAATGGGAATGATACCGGAGTGATTTTCCCTACCAACATTAAAGAAGGACAAAAACAAGATCTCATCAGGTTAATCCCGGAACAACATTTTACTACTCCTCCTCCTAGATATACCGAAGCTTCATTGGTTCAGGTATTGGAAGAAAATGGGATTGGTAGACCTTCTACGTATGCACCAATCCTATCCACAATTCAGGAACGTGGATATGTGGAAAGAGAGAAAAAGCGTCTGATTCCCACAGAAACCGGCAAAATCGTCAACGATTTGTTGGTAGGTCATTTCAATCATGTGGTCGACACTGGTTTTACTGCCTCAATGGAGACATCTTTTGATCAGGTGGCCTCAGGGGAGAAGGAATGGCATTCAGTAATTAAAGATTTTTATAAGGATTTTGCTGTCTTGTTGGCACGCGCAAAAGAGGAAATGCCAGAGACAAAAACCGAACTTGAAAAAATTGGTCGGGATTGTCCAAAGTGTGGACACGAATTGGTGATCCGTTTTGGCCGATTTGGCAAATTCATAAGTTGTAGTAATTTCCCAACTTGTCGTTACACAGAACCAATTCTTGAAAAGATTGGCGTTAAATGCCCGGATTGTTCAACTGGAGAAGTAGTACTTAGAAGGACGCGTAAAGGAAGAATATTTTATGGGTGTTCCAACTATCCTGAATGTCAATTCACCTCCTGGAAACAACCCGTAGCAGAACCTTGCCCAAATTGTTCAGGTTCCCTCGTAATCTTAAATAAACGTGATCTGGAATGCGTGAAGTGTAATAGGATATATTTACAATCTGAAATCCTGGAAAACGAAAAATAAGAATTGGCATAATTTCTGCAACTAAAATTACAAACGAGGATTTGTTGCATATTTAGAGGTTTTGTTCTAAAATCTAATCAATCAATCCTATAATGACATATCACCAGGAGCAGAAAAATGGATAAGATTCAGGATTACTTAAAAAACCCCCTTATAACCGCAGGTGTTGGATTTTTAATCGGTTTGATTATTGGGTTACCAATTTTGGGATGGGGATTGATGCCAGTCAAATGGACTGATGCTGATCCTTCCTATTTGCGAGCTGATTTGCAGGATGATTATTTCTGCATGACAATACATTCCTTTATGCGCACCGGAGATTCTTTACAGGCAAAGGATCGCTTGGAAGAATTAGGTGAAGTTAGTGAAGAGAAGTTAAATAATCTGCAACCTGGCGTATGTGGACTCTCTGATACAGATGTTCTTCAATTCAAAACTGCATTAGGAGTAGCTTCGACCGTTCCTCTCGTTGAGGCACCACCTTCAGAAGTGGGTGAAGAGCCTGTTTCAGAAGTTGGTGAGCAACCCACACAGGAACAATTAGACCCTGAAAAAGAAGTAAAAGAGGAAAAGAAATCCGGTTTCAACCTTTTCGTTCTTGTTGGAGCTTTGTGTGGTGTCACATTGTTGGTTGGTGCTGCCCTTGTATATATTTTCTTTTTGAGGAAAAAGAATGGAACATCACCTCTGGAACGGGAAAGAACATCCGTACAACCAACAGGTGAAGGATATCAGGATGATGGACAAGATTTCGGGGCTGGGGACCAGGATATTCCTATAACCCAATTTATGAGTACTTATGTAACTGGTGATGATTTATTTGATGATTCTTTCAGCATTGATTCCCCCTCAGGTGAATTCTTAGGTGAATGTGGGGTTGGTATCTCTGAGACAATTGGTGTGGGGGACCCCAAAAAGATTACTGCGTTTGAAGTATGGTTGTTTGATAAGAATGATATCCAAACGGTTACAAAGGTGCTGATGAGTCAACATGCATATGGAGATGGGGCAATTGCAAGCCGGTTAGCTTCGAAAGGTGAGCCTGTCTTGCTCGAACCAGGTGGACGAGTTTATTTGGAAACCGCCACGCTAGTATTGGAAGCTCGAGTAGTTGATATGAACTATGGGCAAGGTGCATTACCTGAAAATAGCTTCTTCGATCGTTTGACCTTAGAATTGGCAATTTGGCCTAAATAACAGAATTCCTAAATAAATAAAACGGGAGAGTTTATGCTCTCCCGTTTTTTATTAACCAACTTTGGTTATTTTTAGTATCAATTTTCCGCCAGGTGTATTAATGACGACTTCATCTCCGACTTTATGATTAATGAGGGCTTTGCCGATGGGAGATTCATATGAAATTTTTCCATTTATTGGATCAGCTTCTTTCGGACCAACAAGGTAATATGTCTCTTCTGGATAATCACTTTCCTTGACAGTCACTTTTGATCCGATATCAACCTTTCCATCTTTACGATCTTTTTCTTCGATAATTTTCACATTGCTCAATAAAAAATCTAATTCTAAGATCCTACCTTCAATAAAAGCCTGTTCTTCTTTGGCTTGAATGTAATCAGCGTTTTCTGAGAGATCGCCCATTTCAATTGCGGCTCGCAATCTAGCAGACAATTCATTGCGAACAGTCGTTTTTAAATGTGCTAATTCGTTCTTTATTTTTTCTAGACCTTCCGCGGTCAAATATGATACTTCAGTCATTAAAACACCTTCCTACTTTCTTCTTCTAAAACTAAGGAAAAGAATTTTATCACGGTAGTAAGGTTGGATCAAATAACTTCTGATGCTCATCAATCGCATAGCGATCTGTCATTCCAGCAATATAGTCACAGACTACCCGTTCAGGAATATTCTTATCAAATTTATCCTGGACATGTTTAGGAAGTGTGGTGGGTTCCATCATATAGGTGTCAAATAGATCAGATAAGATTTTGTCCGCTTTGAAAGACATTCTTTGAACCCGATAATGCCGATATAAATTCTTATACAAGAAATCTTTTAATGTTCGGTTTCTCTTTTTCATCATTTCAGAAAACCCCACCAAACTATAAGAGAGTTTTTGAACATCTAAAGGTGATTGGACAGCATTGTTCTTGATTTGTTCACTCGTATGAGAAAGAACATCATCGATTTCCATGCCGATAAGCCTTCGTATCATTGTGTGGCGCGTCAGGTCATCTAATTCTCCGCCACTCCAACGAACATTGGCAACCAGAAGTTCCCATAACTCTATCCCTGATAGCATTTGGGGAGAAATCATTTTTGATCTTAATCCATCATCAAGATCGTGAGCGGTGTAGGCTAATTCATCAGCTACATTGGCAATTTGTGTCTCCAGGTTCCCTCTTAATTCTGGATTGAAATTCTTCGCATCAGATATATCGTATTCAGATTCATGTTTGACAATTCCTTCCAGAACTTCCCAGCTCAAATTTAATCCTGGAAAATCTGGATATCTATTTTCTAATTTTGTGACCACCCTAAAAGATTGTTTATTATGATCAAAACCACCTTGGTCCAATAGAAGTCGATTGAGGGTAGTCTCTCCGGAATGGCCAAAAGGTGGGTGGCCTAAATCATGAGCTAAACAGATCGCTTCCACCAAATCCTCATTTGCACCAATCGCCCTCGCGATGGACCTGCCAATTTGAGAAACTTCTAAGGTGTGGGTAAGTCTGGTTCTGTAATGGTCGCCTTCATAATTGATAAATACCTGGGTTTTATATTCAAGCCTTCTAAAGGCAGAGGTATGTAGAATTCGATCACGATCTCGTTGGAAGCGGGTACGATAGTTTGGTTCTTTATCCGGATACAACCTTCCTTTGGAATCTTTACTTTTCACACCATAAGGGGCCAAGTTTCTTTCTTCATTATCTTCTAGTGTTGCGAGTGAAAAAATTGTCATTTTATTCCTCCGAGATAATTATTGTCCCAGTTTGGTGATTATTGATTACATCAACCAAACAATTGGGAGTAGATCCAGAAAAAATGCTAATTTTAGCGTCTGGATATTTGTTGAGTAAATTAACCATTATTCTAACCTTTTCTACCATACCCCCGGTTACATCAGTGCTCTGCGAACCAAAAAGTTTTGATTTTATATCTTTAAAAGATTGAGGTGTTATCAATTTAATAGGTTTTGAATTAATTGGAAAATCTTCCCATATAAAGGGCTCTATGCCTGCCAATAAGATTTTGCTTGGTCGAAAGTAGGAGGTAAGAAGTATAAAAACATCTTCTGTTGAAAGAATTGTCCCTCCAAGATTACTATCAAAAATGACATCCCCATGGACAACAGGAATCAGATTTGCATTTAATGCTGCGTCAATCGTGGAAATGAATATCTCATGGCTCGACTTATTGGATGTTTGTAAGAATGTAGAAGGTGGAAATGTAATCGATGGTAAGTTTTCATCCTGCAAGGCCTGCATGACAACCGTATTCAGAGCTCTTGCGGCAAACCAAACTTTCGAAAAGCCCAACCATTCTTCTTCTGTTTTTACCCCTGATCGAGTTTGATAAGTTTTACCCACAGAATGACCAAATGAGCCAGATCCATGGCCAAGAATTATTTTTATTGCAGGATTCTGAGATTTTATGGTTCTAATCTGTTTTATTAGGGATCTAATCACATCGGTTTTTGGCGTCAAAGGCTGATTTTTGTCAGTAATTAATGATCCCCCAAACTTTATGTAAATTACCTCTTTCATTTAGACTCTCCTGGCTTCAATATCAAATTAATGACGTCAGCAGCACCAGCTGCGAAGAGTGTGTTTGTTAGGCGATTCACAGAGTCTTCATTCACCAACACGACGATATTCCCCCCTAAACCACCTCCGCAAAGTTTTGCTCCAAGAGCTCCCTCGGTTATTGCCACATTTATCAAATGATCAATAGATGGGTGAGATACGCCTATCTTTTTCAGTAGAATCTGATTTTTATTCATGAGGTCACCAAGGGATTGATGGTGTCCAGCCTTAAGCATTTCCTTTGCATTAAGAACCACTTCCTCGATTTCATCGAAATAACTATCATAAGTCTTAGGATTCTTTTGCCATCGTTCTCTTACCCCGGATACTGCTGTTTTAGTGTTCCCTTTTACACCGCTGTCAGCAATCAATATAGAAAACTCCGCTCCTGTGGATATAAATTCAACAGATTTCCCTTTTTGAAATAATATAGGTTCATTGAATGCAATTACGGTATTGTCGATCCCGGAAGGATTTCCATGAAATACGATTTCGACTTGAAATGCCAGGTCAGACACTATTTGTGGGGTTGAGTTGAAACCGACGAAATTGAGTAATCCGTTGATCAAAGCCACTGATATCGCGGCACTGGAACCTAGTCCGGATGAGATCGGTATTGTGGTTTCCAGGAATATTTTACAGGATGGGTAGTTCTCCATTTTCAAAAATTTCTTTACCTGATCAACAGCAATTTTCAGTGGATGGTTGTGATCTAGATTGGTATATTCATCATTCAAATCTATTTGTGGGGCGATAAAGTGGATATTTTCTGGTGATGCGATGATATTCGGGAAGATTTTTACCTTCGCATATTTTTCATTTACCGGGACAGCAATAGCAGGTTTCCCGTAAACAACTGCATGTTCACCAAAAAGAATTGTTTTTCCCGGTGCGGTTGAGATAATTCCAGGCATGATCAGAATAGATAAAAAATAATAAACACGGACAATGCGAATAGCAAGAATGTAATTTGTAAAGGACGATCCGATAGTACCAATTCATCCGGAGCACCACCTTCATTCTTAACTTGTATCATATATAAATACCGAAAAATCCCAAAAATGGCAAAGGGAATTGTTAACATCATAGAGTGATTTTCAGGCAGGTTAGGAGCAGAAAAGGTATACAAACTATAGGATATGATTGTCGTTGCTGAGATTATAGTGATCAATTGATCCAACAATGGGATCGTATATCCATCTAAGACTTTCCTTTGGCTGTTGTTATTGGTTTGAATGGTTGCCAATTCTCCTCGTCGTTTGCCCAGTGCAAAGAACAAAGCGAAAACGGTTGTGACAACGTATAGCCAGGGAGAGAAGCGTTCAACTTCAATCAGAGAAACTCCACCACCTACTCTTAAAACAAAACCAGCAGCAATTATAAAAACATCCAATAAAGGAACATGTTTGAGTTTAATGGAATAAGCCAGGTTAAAAAGAAAATAAATGGCCAAAACTACGAAAAAGGCCTTTGAAAGGAAGAAAGAACCGACCAACGAACCTGTCGCAAGGACTATTGCAATGATGATCGCAATATTGATCGGTAAAATACCAGAGGCAATGGGACGATTTTTCTTTTTTGGGTGAAGGCGGTCAGCTTCGACATCCAACACGTCATTGATGTAATAAACACTTGATGATATAAAACAAAATAAAAAGAAACCTGCAACGGTTCTTAATAATGGTTCAGGTTGAAATAATTGACGGTCAAAAACTAGGGGAATGAGAACAAAGCTGTTCTTAATCCATTGATGGATTCTTAGTTCTTTGATGATCGCTTTTATCATATTTTTAATATTATCATATCTAAAAAAAACAAATGACGATTTTTAAATATATCCAAACTCCTGAGAAGTTTTTTCAGCAAAACCTGAGGTAAAATTTTGCTATGCCAAAAGTCAGATTAGACATTCATCTCGTTGATAATAAATATGTAGATTCCAGAAGCATGGCACAACGACTTGTAATGGCAGGTGAAGTGTTGATTAATGGGGAGAAAGCCCTTAAGGCCTCTCAGAAAATTGATGAAGACGCAATAATTGAAATTTTACATGGTCCAAAATATGTTTCACGGGGGGGAGAGAAATTAGAAGCCGGGTTGATTCATTTTGGTCTGACAAATCTGGGTGGAAAAATCTGTGTGGATGTGGGATCGTCTACAGGTGGGTTTACCGATTGTTTATTACAACACGGAGCTGAAAAGGTTTTTGCGGTTGATGTTGGTTATGGTATCCTGCACTGGAAGATTAGAAATGATGAGCGTGTAGTTGTAATGGAAAGAACCAACGCTCGAAATATCCCAGATTTTCCGGAAGTGATCAATCTGGTCACGATTGATGCTTCTTTCATTTCTTTGAAAATTTTATTTCCGGTTGTAAAGAATTGGCTTGAAAATGGTTCTCAGATCATCGCTCTGATCAAACCTCAATTCGAAGCAGGTCGAAAAGATGCTGCTAAAGGGGCTGGTGTGATTAGGAATCACGAGATTCATCAGAAGATTCTCCAGGATGTGTTGGAATTCGCGATCCAGGAAGGGTTTGAATTTGTTGACTTAATCCAATCGCCCTTAAAAGGACCAAAAGGAAACATCGAATTCTTGTGTCATCTTTCGCTGAGTGAAAAAAGCTCAGAATTTCACGAAAAGAATGCAGAAAAGATCGCTGAATCAATAAATGAATTGCTGATTACTCTACAGGAATAATACGGCCTAATAACAATTTGCGGTATACTTCTTACGCTTATGGAAAATCAATATATTCGTAATTTTTGTATTATTGCACATGTAGATCATGGGAAATCCACCTTAGCGGATCGAATGATCCAGTTAACCAATACAGTTTCAGATCGTGATATGAAAGAACAGGTATTGGATTCAATGGATCTTGAACGGGAAAAAGGCGTGACGATCAAAGCCTCCGCCGTTCGCATGAATTATCAAGCTCAGGATAATAAGACTTATCAACTAAATTTAATTGATACACCAGGACATGTAGACTTCAATTATGAAGTAAGCCGTGCATTATTAGCCTGTGAGGGTGCATTGTTAGTGGTTGATGCCTCTCAAGGAATTGAAGCTCAAACATTAGCTAACTTATATCTGGCTTTAGAATCTGACCTGACCATAATTCCAATTGTTAACAAAATTGATCTACCTTCAGCGAGACCTGATGAAATTGTTGATGAAATTACCAATTTATTAGGGATTGATCCTGAACAGGTTATTAAAATTTCAGCAAAATCTGGATTAAATGTTGAAGCAGCCTTGGAAAGCGTGGTCAAGAATATACCTCCCCCAAAAGGTGATGCAAATGCACCAATGCGAGCGCTTATTTTTGACTCCCATTATGATTCATACAAAGGTGTTGTTGCTTATGTAAGAATTATGGAAGGAAAAATGACCAACACCGATACAATTCGAATCATGTCCAACAGCCTTGATTTGCGTCCAGTGGAGATTGGGGTATTTGCTCCGGACATGAGGACTGTCAGTGAATTATCGGACGGAGAAGTTGGTTACATCGCAACCGGATTAAAAACCGTCTCAGAATGTAGGGTAGGTGACACGATTACCTTAGTGAAAAACCCTGCTACAGCTCCTTTACCAGGGTATCATCATCCAAAACCGATGGTCTTTGCAGGAATTTACCCTGTGGATGGGGAAGATTACCCGGACTTAAGAGATTCCATCGAAAAACTTCAACTGAATGATGCTGCATTAGAATTTGTCCCTGAAACTTCACAAGCACTAAATTTTGGTTTTCGTTGTGGGTTCCTTGGGCTGTTTCATATGGAAATTATTCAGGAAAGATTGGAGCGTGAATATGATCTTGATATTGTTGTCACAGCTCCATCCGTTGAGTATCAGGTAGTAACAAATGATGGGAATCGAATTTTCATCGATTCTCCTGCCATGTTACCTGAAGAAGGTGAAATTGGAGAAGTATTCGAACCATGGATGAATTTACAAATAATCACCCCGACTGACTATTATGGAACAGTCATGGAGATGGTTCGAAAACGCCGAGGTATTTATAAAGATCAGGAGTATCCAGCCTCAAATCGTGTGCAATTATCTTTTGAAATTCCATTATCTGAATTAATCATCAATTTTTTCGATGATCTCAAATCCAGGACTCGCGGTTATGCATCCATGGATTACTCTTTTGCTGAATATCGACCTGAAAAATTAGTAAAATTAGAAGTGTTGGTTGGTGGTGAACCAGTAGATGCTTTGGCAGCAATCGTTCATAAAGAAGAAGCTTATCACAAGGGTCAGGCTTTGGTATCAAAATTAAAAGAACTCATTCCCAGACAATTATTTGATGTAGCAATTCAAGCCTCAGCCGGTGGAAGAATAATTTCAAGAGCAAACGTTAAGGCAATGCGAAAAGACGTGCTTGCGAAGTGTTATGGGGGAGATATCACACGAAAAAAGAAACTTCTCGAAAAACAAAAACGTGGCAAGAGAAGAATGAAAATGGTTGGAAATGTAGAGATTCCACAGGATGCATTCATGGCTGTTCTTCGTTTGGAAAGTGATTAAGGAATATAGAATCAATGGGTTTTAATAAAAGCATTCTTTGGAAATGGTTGCCGGGATTTTTACTAAGCTTCATAGCGATATATGCTCTTCTTCAACTTGTTCCGTTAGACCAGGCGATTGAGGTGCTGAGAAACGTACCTGTCACATATTATTTGTTGTCCGCTTTATTTACTTTTATATTCTTACTAGTTCGAACAATCGGTTGGAGAGCGTTATTAAGTTTGCGGCCTTCCTATATGGATACCTTTAAGAAATTGAGCTTGGGATATTTCGTGAACAACATTTTTCCTTTTCGCCTGGGTGAAATTGCGCGTGCTCTCTATATGGGTGCATCAATAAAAGTTAACCCTGGGCAAGTGCTTTCGTCAATTTTTCTCGAGCGTGTTTTTGATCTGATCATTTTGGCTTTCTTTCTTTTGATCATGTTGCCATACGTGGTGGAAGCGGCCTGGATGCGGACTACTGCCTGGATCATACTTGGTGTCATGATTGTTGGGTTATTAATTTTATTTTTTGTTTTACGAAACTCGGAAAAATTATTGTCGTTTTTAAACCGATTTGAACAAAAAAATAATATTTTGGTGAAACTGATCAGTAAATTTTTTCGTGCGTTGTTGGTTGGATTTGAAAGCATCAAGCATCCCAAATATTTTTTAGTCGGGTTTGGTGGTGTTTTGGGGTCCTGGCTGGTAAGTTTCGTGCAATTTTCATTCTTCTTGAATCTTTTTGTAAATGATTCGAAATGGTGGTGGGGAATTTTTGCGAATTCCGCTTTGGCTTTAGGAATAGCATTACCTTCCGCACCAGCAGGATTGGGGCTGTATGAGTCCTCCATTGTGGCAGGGTTGAAATTATTTCAAGTGCAGGAACCTGTGGCTTTAGCATTTGCACTTGTCATGCATATATCACAATTCATCCTGATTGCCATTTTGGGATTATTTGTACTTTCCAAAGATGGTACATCCTTAACAAATTTGTTTTCCCAATTAGTAAACATTAAAAAACAAGCTGGCAATGATCCTATTGTGGGAGAAGAAAATGGGTAAGAAATATTTAGTAACTGGTGGTGCAGGGTTCATTGGCTCTAATTATGTTTCCCGATTGATTAAAAGAGGGGAAGAAGTAACTGTTTTTGACAATCTATCCAGAGCTGGCTCCAGAATGAATTTGGAGTGGTTGAATACATTTGGAAATAATTCATATCGACTGATTGAAGCTGACATAAGAGATTTTGAAGCAATGAAAAAAGCGGTTCAAGGCATTGATGTCATCGTTCATTTAGCAGGACAAGTAGCCGTAACAACCTCGGTACATGATCCAAGAGAAGATTTTGAAATCAATGCAATGGGAACATTCAACGTTTTAGAGGCAGCTCGTTTGGCTGGAAACTATCCGATTATCCTTTATTCTTCCACGAACAAAGTGTATGGAGGGATGGAATCAGTCAAAGTGCAGGAAAATGAACTTAATTACAATTATGTTGATTTTCCGTCTGGAATTTCAGAAGAATTTCTCCTGGATTTTCATTCTCCTTATGGATGCTCGAAGGGAACCGGGGATCAATATGTTCGTGATTATTATCGGATTTATGGGATTCCTACTGTTGTACTTCGACAAAGCTGTATTTACGGAACTCGTCAATTTGGAGTTGAAGACCAGGGTTGGATAGCCTGGTTTATAATCGCGATCTTAACAGGGAAGCAAATATCGATCTATGGTGATGGAAAACAAGTTCGGGATGTTTTATTTGTGGATGATTTGTTAGATGCATACGATTTATGTATCGAGAATATCAATAAAACTGCTGGTCAAATTTACAACATCGGTGGTGGACCTGAAAATCAGATCTCCATTTGGAAAGAATTCTCTGTGATATTAGAAGACTTACTCGAGAAAAATATTTCAGTAAATTGGGGTGATTGGCGTCCAGGAGATCAGAAAATTTATGTCTCTGATATTCGTAAAGCAAAGAAAGATTTAAATTGGTCTCCAAAAGTTAGTCCCCGAAATGGAATTGAAAAATTATTTAATTGGGTAAACGAAAATCGAGATATCTTTAGGTAATAACAATGAAAATTTTAATTGTTCTCACCTACTATCGTCCTCATACCAGTGGATTAACCATTTACGCGGAAAGATTAGCCAATGCGCTGGTAAAACGAGGTCATCAAGTCACAGTGTTAACATCTCAATTTGATAAATCCTTACCAAAATCTGAAATTATGGAAGGTGTAAAAATTGTCCGGGTTCCAGTGCTTTTTCGGATTAGCAAAGGTGTTATCATGCCTTCTTTCGGATATATTGCGACCAAATTAGTACTAGAACATGATGTTATCCAGTTACATTTACCTCAGTTTGATGCTGCAGGAGTTGCGTTAAGGGGTAGATTATTCAAAAAACCGACAATCATCACTTATCATTGTGATCTGATAATGCCGAAAGGTGTTTTACCATGGATTGCCAACCAAACAGTTCATGTGATGAACCACCTTGCTGCAATCTTTGCCCATAGAATTGTTACCTACACAAGAGATTACGCGCAAAATTCGAAATACCTGAGCAATTACCTACAGAAATTGGATGTCATATTACCGCCAGTCGTTCTACCGGCAGTGGATGAGGATTTTATAAGCTCCTTCGAGAATGAAAACAACCCTGAGAAGAAACGACCTGTTATTGGGATGGCTGTGAGGTTTGCTACTGAAAAAGGTGTTGAAATCTTATTGAATGCTATGCCAGAAGTTCTCAATGAATACCCAGACACTCTGGTTCAATTTGCTGGTCCTTATGAAAATATAATCGGAGAAGAAGAATATTTTAAAAGACTTTACCCAACGATCTGTGAATATGAGAAAAGTGGTAATTGGAAGTTCTTAGGAACTTTGAATCCAAAGGAAATGGCTGGATATTACCCAAATATGGATCTGTTAGTTTTGCCGAGTCTCAATTCCACAGAAGCTTTTGGTCTGGTGCAAATTGAAGCTATGATGAATGATGTCCCTTGTATCGCATCGAATCTCCCAGGTGTTCGACAACCTGTCAAGATGCATAATATGGGCGAAATTATTGAAATTGGAAATTCGAAAGAATTATCTGGGGCAATTCTTAAAATCTTAAAAGATCCTCAAAATTATAAGAATGACCCAGAGAAAATAAAGAGTAATTATTTACCAGAAATGGTAGCTGAAAAATACGAAGATATATTTGATTCAATTCAAAAGGATATTTCTGGTTGATTATGACTCAAGTAGAAGGTGAAGAAACCACAAAACCGGAATTTCTTTGGCAACAAATCAAGGAAATGCCCTATTTTCGGGGATTGTTGAGAGCTGTCGAAGCCAGATTCTATCAGGAAATAAGTTTGGAACAACCCATCTTAGATTTAGGTTGCGGTGACGGACACTTCGCGTCGATAGCTTTTTCAGAACCACTTGATGTAGGCGTGGATCCCTGGAAAGGACCGGTACAGTTAGCCGCGAAACAAGGAAGTTATCGTTTGGTCGTTAATGGGAATGGAGATCGCTTACCTTTTCCGGATGGTTATTTTTCGAGTGTTATCAGTAATTCAGTATTGGAACACATAGAGGATCTCGATTCTGTCTTAAAAGAAATCGCTCGAGTGTCCAAACCGAATTCAAAATTTGTCTTTTGTGTACCCAACCATAATTTTTTGGATAATTTATCCATTTCTAATTTCTTAAAGAAAATAAAGCTTGGGGCTATTGGAAATGCATATCGAAATTTCTTTAATCGGATTTCGCGCCACCACCATTGTGACTCTCCTGAAACATGGAAATCCAGATTAGAAAAAGTCGGATTTCAGGTTGACAAATGGTGGCATTATTTCTCCCCAAAAGCATTAAAAGCACTAGAATGGGGACATTATTTAGGATTACCTTCTCTAGTATCCCATTTCTTATTTCGTAAATGGATCTTAGTGCCCAGTGAATGGAATTTAACCCTCACATATCGGTACCTAAAGAAGTACTATGAAGAATCTCAAGATCAACCTCAGGGATCCTATACTTTTTACATCACTCATAAAAAATAGCGTTATTCTTCCTCCTACAAGTT
>CAYSFA010000024.1:21137-24066 GCA_964430025.1 uncultured Anaerolineaceae bacterium
ATTGTCAAAACCATTTAGGGTAATTTTTTATATGAATGAACCCAGTTTATTAGATTACATAAAAGCAAAATTGATGCCTTGGAAATACTCAATTTCCGAAAGCATTTTGGATATTGGGGAAGATGAACAACAGGATTCGAATGAGCCAATAGCTCCTCTCGATCAGGAAATTGTAACAAGCAAAAACGAACCATTTATTTCAAGGAATATAAAATGGCTGGGAATTCTATTTTTTGCATTAATAGGACAACTATTTCTTGAACCTTCGACACGGCAAGTTCCCATTGCCATGGCATTTTATCTGATAAGTTTCATTTTGATTATTTGGGAAGCTATATCAGAGAATAATTCATTCTTCTACCAAAATACTACGAATGATAATTCTTTGAAATTGGAATTAACAAACAGACAAATGAATCTCCTGATTGCAAGTGTGATTTTTCTGATTCTGGCGTTCTTTGCATTTCGACGAAATGAAAGCGGTGAGATAATTTTTAACTTCCTTAATGTATCTCTTTGGTTTACCTCAATCATTCTTTTTTTACTTGCAACTTTAGACTTTCAGGGAATCAGTAAAAAAATAAAAAATTGGCAATCATATATAAATAAAAGAGAAATCCAAATTAATGTCAAACCATGGGGGATCTTTTTATTTGTCGCCATTATGATCGCTATCTATTTCCGCTTTTCTCAGCTCGATAGTGTGCTTGGAGAAATGTTTAGCGATCACGCTGAAAAATTGTATGATGTCTATGATGTGCTTACCGGGAAGTTCCCGGTTTTCTTTGTTAGAAATACAGGACGTGAATTCTTCCAATTTTATTGGACAGCTTTGTGGGCTATCATTTTTAGAACCGGAATAAGTTTTATGAGTTTGAAAATAGGGACAGCCTTGGCAGGATTTCTTACCTTGCCATATATTTACCTGTTAGGGAAAGAATTACGAAATAAATGGGTGGGAATTATAGCCTTTCTGTTGGCTGGAATTGCCTATTGGCCAAATGTAATTTCGCGTGTTGGATTGCGTTTTCCGTTTTATCCACTTTTTGTCGCGCCGACCCTGTTCTATCTGATTCGAGGGTTACGTCAAAGACGTAGGAATGATTTTATATATGCTGGAATCGCATTGGGGCTAGGACTGCATGGCTATAGTTCGACCCGATTTTTGCCAATTGTGGTTGTTGTGGCTGTGATTCTTTTTCTGGTTCACAAACATTCAAAAGGAATTAGAAGCAATACGCTCAATGCGTTTATTACTCTGGTAATAGGAAGCTTTATCGTCTTCTTACCTTTGTTCAAATATACAATGGTTAATCCTGAAGTTGTCACATATCGCATGATGACAAGAATCTCTTCCACAGAAAGAGCGATTACTGAACCACCTGCAAAAATATTTGTTGATAATTTTTGGAAAGCCAATACGATGTTTTTCTATTCAAATGGGGTAGCCTGGGTGCATTCGATTCCCAACCGACCGGCCTTGGACATTATTTCAGCAGGTCTTTATTTTATAGGCTTGATGATTGTTTTAATTCAATATATAAAATTCAGGAATTGGGAGGATTTATTTTTGATCCTGGCAATCCCATTGTTACTGATGCCTTCGATATTGTCGATTGCATTCCCGGAAGAAAACCCGAGTTTGAATCGAACCGGGGGAGCTTATGTAATTGTTTTTATCATTGCTGCAATCGGATTGGAATACATTTTTGTAAAGTTATGGCGAACTGCCAAGAATTGGCCTTTGAAAGCTTTTAGCATTGGTTTGGTGAGCTCACTTTTTGTTATTTCTGCTTTCCTCAATCATGATTTGGTGTTCAATCAATTTAAAAACCAATTTTTAGAAGGTGCCTGGAATACTTCTCAGCTAGGTGGAGTGATCAAAGGATTTGCCCAATCTACGGGTAATTTGGATGATGCTTACGTTGTTCCTTCTCCCCATTGGGTAGATACACGTTTAGTCGGAATTAACGCTGGATATTCAACCAAGGATTATGCATTATGGCCAGATCAATTTGATGTGTTGGTTCAAAATCCTAATGAAAAATTAGTTTTATTGAAACCTGATAACCAGGAAGCCTTGACTCTACTGGAGGAATTATTTCCAAACGGGATTTTGTATAATTATGACTCAGGTTATGAAGGTAAGGATTTTTATATTTATCATATTCCTCCTTCCATAAATGTGGAAAACACTCAATAAAAACGGAAGCCTACAAAATAGATGAAAAAAAATACCATATTACCCATACTCTTCGCAGTTGTTTTCCTCCTGGTGGCCTTTCTGGGAGTGTTTTTTAGGTTTCGTGGAATATTTTGGGGGGAATATTTATATCTTCACCCGGATGAACGATTTCTGGTTTGGGTAGGATCCAGTTTAGAGTCTGTCAAGAGTGTTGGGGAATATTTCAATACGCATTTATCCACATTAAATCCTCACAATCGTGGGCATGGTTTCTTTGTCTATGGAAATTTTCCTCTCACAATAACACGATATATCACAGAAGGATTTTTTGAATTTGGTGGGTGGAATGAAGTAACCCAAGTTGGCCGAGTTTTGTCAGCATTATTTGACTTAGGAAGTGTTTTCCTCATCTTTCTAATCGGTTGGAAAACTTTCAATAAATGGGTTGGATTGTTGGCATTCACATTTTCAGCTTTTGCGGTTTTACAAATTTCAAGCATCCGAAATATTGGAGCCGGGGGAATCGTTGGATCCGAGGATGGATCCTAAATGCGCATGGGCAGTGCGGCATATGGATCAATTTCCGGTCGAGGTAAATAAGGCGAGCTATGATTCGCTTCTTCGTGTGCCCGGGATAGGAGTTTTGTCAGCCAAAAGAATTATCACGGGAAGAAAAATCGGCAGCCTTGATTTCGATGCATTGAAAAGAATAGGCGTTGTATTGCGGCGAGCACGTTTCTTTAT
>CAYSFA010000025.1:0-23698 GCA_964430025.1 uncultured Anaerolineaceae bacterium
AGCCGACGCAAATGAAGTCAAAGAAGCATGGAAAATTGCTATTTCAACTCAGGACAAACCAGTAATATTGATATTATCCCGACAAAATTTACCCACATTGGACCGACAGAAGTATCAACCGGCGAAAGGAGTGGCGCGTGGAGCTTATGTTTTGAAGGATTTTGGCGAGAATCAAGCTGATGTGATCTTGATTGCATCCGGATCGGAAGTCTCACTTATCATCAAAGCGGCCGAAAAACTATTGGAAAATGGCATAAATTCCCGGGTAGTTTCGATGCCTAGCTGGTACTTATTTGATCAACAAGATCAAGCCTATAAGGAAAGTGTTTTACTCCCGGAAGTTAGAAACCGAATTGCTGTAGAAGCAGGTTCGAGCATGGGATGGGAAAAATGGGTTGGTGATAAAGGTAGAGTAATCGGATTGGATCGATTTGGAGAATCCGGAAAATTTGAGGATATTTACCCGCATTTAGGTTTTTCTGTAGAAAACATTAATCAGCATGTAAATGAGATGGTTAAATAAGGAGTAGATATGCGCGTAGCAATTGGTTGTGACCATGGAGGTTTCCCCCTAAAATTTACTGTCATGAAGGCTGTTGTTGAAAGTGGTCATGAAGTAATTGATTTTGGAACAGATAATGGCGAGGAAAGTGTTGATTTTCCTGATTTTGTATATCGCGTTGGAGACGCCATTCAAAGAGGAGTAGCTGATAGGGGCATAATCATCTGTGGATCTGGTGTTGGCGCGAGTGTTGCAGCTAATAAAATGAAAGGGGTCATAGCTGGGCTATGCCACGATCATTATTCCGCACATCAAGGGGTAGAGCATGATCATATGAATGTCTTATGCATAGGTGCGAGGGTGATTGGTGCTGCTATCGCGGAGGAATTAACCAAAGCTTTTTTGAACGCGAAAGAGGATCATGGGGAACGCTTCGAACGAAGAATGAGCAAGGTGAGAAAACTTGAGGAATTCGGACATCTTTAGAAAGTAGGCTAACTATGAGCGCGATAGACAAGTTACATCAATTAGGTCAATCAATTTGGTATGACAACATCGAAAGGAAATTGCTTAGGAATGGTGAGATGGAAAAAATGATCACCGATGGAGAAATCCGCGGGGTTACTTCAAATCCATCCATTTTTCAGAATGCGATAGCAAAATCAACTGATTATGATGCTGCAATGCAACCTCTGGCATGGTCAGATTGGGATGCAGAAGAAATTTTCTTCCAATTGGCAATCGAAGATATCCGAGAAGCATGTGATTTGTTTATGCCATTATATAAAGCGTCTACTGGGGTAGATGGGTACGTTAGCCTGGAAGTAAACCCAAAACTGGCCTATGATACGGAGAGCACTGTATTACAAGTTCAAGATTTATGGCAACGCGTGAATCGCAAGAATTTGATGGTGAAGATTCCCGCCACAAAGGAAGGATTACCTTCTATCAGGAAATCTATCGCAGCAGGTATTAATGTTAATGTTACATTGATTTTTTCTGTAGAACGATACAAAGAAGTAATTGATGCCTACTTATCAGGTTTAGAAGATAGAATATCCAAAAATTTGGAAGTCGAGAATATTTCTTCGGTTGCATCTTTTTTTGTTTCCCGGGTTGATTCCAAAGTAGATGAACTGTTAGAAGTTTTACATAAAAACGGAAAAATTGACTCTGCCACCTTTCAATCTTTGAAAGGAAAGGCAGCAATCGCCAATTCTCGATTAGCTTATGAATTATATGAGAAAGAGATTCGGTCAGAAAGATTTCAAAAATTAGCAGGAAAAAACGCTAAAATGCAACGGCCTTTATGGGCATCTACATCCACAAAAAATCCGGATTATCACGATGTGGTTTATGTAGAAGAATTAATAGCAGAGAACACAGTAAACACTGTTCCTCCTAAAACTTTAGATGCATTTCGTGATCACGGTGATTCTGCGATCAGGATTAAGGATGATTTGGAGCAGGCCAGATTGTTATTTCCAACTTTAGAAAAGGTGGGAATCCTAATCAGTACTGTTACTCAAGAATTGGAAGATGAAGGTGTTTTAGCTTTCGAAAAAGCATTTGTGTCTTTGTTGGCGACGATTAATGAGAGAAAAATTAATTTTCAACAAAAAATTTCGTCACTTACTGATGTAGTGAGTAGAAGTGTTAATAAATTGGACGAAATTCATCTCATATCCCGCTTATATGAAAAAGATCCGACAATTTGGTCGAATAAATCTGAGGAATTTGAGGAAATTCAAAAACGGTTAGGTTGGCTTGATGCTCCATATCATGCTAAAAATTTTATTGATGAGATTAATAATTTCAGAGATGAAATTATTCGTAAAGGTTATACCCATGCAGTCTTGTTGGGAATGGGTGGCTCTTCTTTAGCTGCTGAAGTTTTTGGTTTATCGTTTCGTGGGCGAGTAGACGGTTTGTCACTAATAATTCTTGATTCTACTGATCCCCGCCAGGTGATCTCTACGGAAAATGGTATTCCTTTAGATAAAACGTTATTCATTGTTGCCAGTAAATCAGGGGGAACATCTGAAGTTCAGGCACTAATGAAATATTTCTATCAAAAAGTACATGCGGTTTTAGGGAATGATGTTGGAAGAAATTTTATAGCAATCACAGATCCTGATACTGTATTGGAAAAACAAGCGAAAGAATTATGTTTCAGAAAAATCTTTTATGCTGACCCAACTGTAGGTGGAAGATTTTCTGCCCTTTCTAAATTCGGCTTGATTCCTGCTGCTTTAATCGGCGTCGACCTGGATTCTTTCATTCAGAATTCCATAGAATTTTCCAAGCTATGTCGTCCAGGTGTTCCAGCAGCCAGAAACCCTGGTTTGGTCTTAGGTGTTATTCTCGCTGAAGCCGCCATCATGGGAAAAGATAAGTTGACAATCTTCGCTGAGGAACCATTCAGATCTTTTGGATCCTGGCTTGAACAACTAATAGCAGAATCTACAGGAAAAGAAGGGAAAGGAATTGTCCCGGTGGATTGCGAACCAATTTTAGATTCCAATAATTATTCACAAGACAGATTGATTGTCTATCTAAGAAATGATGGCATTTTTGAAAATATTATTCAGAATTTTTCAGATAAGAATCTTCCTATCATTACTTTTGAATGGAAGGATCCATATGATTTAGGTGCTGAATTTTTTAGGTGGGAACTCGCTACAGCGGTGGCATGTTCACTGCTCGGAGTAAACGCATTCAACCAATCAGATGTGCAAGACAACAAAAATAGAACCAAACAAAAAATTGAAGAGTTACTAAAGACTGGTTCTTTCTCCTTCGAAGAACCAATTGTCGAAAATGAAAGATTTGAAGTTTTTACTCACAATTTAGAAATCAAGAATCAACAAACTGGGTTAAAGGAAATTATTGATACATTTCTCAGCTTGGGCAATTCAGCGGATTATGTTGCCATTAATGCCTATTTACCACGAAACAAGGAAATAGAAGGTGAGCTTCAGGAATTCCGTAAATATGTTTTAACTAAAACAAACCTGGCTACAACTTTAGGATTTGGACCCAGGTTTCTTCACTCCACCGGACAACTTCATAAAGGTGGTCCAGACTCTGGAATCATCATTCAAATCGTTGACACACCTGAAATAGGTATTGATATCCCAGATATGGGAATCACTTTCCGGGATTTATTATTTGCCCAAAGTGTAGGCGATTATGAAGCTTTGGTACATCGAAATCGAAGAATTTTTCGGATACATTTAAAAACCGCATCCATTAAGGACCTTTGGTATTAGTATCAGCTTTTCATCCTTGATTTTGCTAAAGCAATAGCACCGAAAATCCCCGCATGGTTACCTAAACCTGCGGGAACTATATATTCATCCATATGATCCAGGATTGGATCAGCCTGAATATAGTTATTTAAGTATTTACTGGTTTTTTCTCGAATCATTGGAAATAAGAGTCTCTGTTGCATAACACCACCTCCCAGGATAATCCTTTCAGGAGAGAAGCTACAAACCAGGTTACTTAGTGCCTGGGCTATGTAATCTGCCTCCAATTCCCAACCTGGATGCGATGGTGGTAAATTTTCTGCTTTCTGGCTCCATCTTTCCTCTATTGCAGGACCACTGGCTAAGCCTTCAAAACAATTCTGATGGAATGGACATTTCCCTTGGTATGGATCCAGCAAAGTGTTTTGGTTAAGTCTTATGTGACCCATTTCCGGATGAACCAGTCCATGTAAAGGTTGTCCATGGATGATCGCTCCTCCTCCTATACCGGTTCCTATCGTTAAATAAAGAAAATCATCCAAATTTTGACCAGCTCCCCACTCTCTTTCCCCAAAAGCTGCCACATTTACATCGGTATCGAAAAAAACCTTTGTTTTTAGATTTTCTTCAAAAGGAGATACAAAATCAACATTTTGCCAACCTGGTTTTGGAGTGGAGGTAATAAACCCATAGGTTTTGCTTGATTTGTCTAAATCCAAAGGGCCAAAACTTCCAATCCCTAGAGAAGACAATTTAATTCGATGCGATTGGACTTTCGTTTTAAAAAATTGGATTATTCCTGAAATAGTTTCCTGAGGAGTAGATGTTGGAAATTCATCAATCGCGAGTACATCCTCAGGGTTATTTGCTATTGTACAGACAATTTTTGTTCCCCCAGCTTCAATACCACCATAATAATAATCCATATGATTCTCCATTGTTTTTTTAATTGAACAATCTAATATCAATTCAGGTATAATTTTATTTCGTTTATTTGTTGTTGTTTAGTAATTATAGATAAAGAGGATACCATGGATATATTTGAAAAATGTGCGTCTTTTACCACTGCCAAAGATGCAATAAAACAAGGTTTTTACCCTTATTTTATTCCTCTAACTGAAAATGAAGGAACAGTTGTTGAGTATAAAGGCCATAAATTAATCATGTGTGGATCAAATAATTACTTGGGGTTGACGACTCACCCAAAAGTAAAAGAAGCTGCCTGTAAAGCGACTGAACATTTCGGGACTAGTTGCACTGGTTCTCGTTTTCTAAATGGCACACTCGAATTTCATGAACAATTGGAACATGAATTAGCTGAGTGGGTGGGAAAAGAAGCTGCCTTGGTGTTTAGTACCGGGATGCAAGCTAACCTTGGTACTGTTTCCGCGATTGTTGGAAGCAAAGATATTGTAATTCTTGACAAAGAGGATCATGCATCAATTGTTGATGGTGCCAGATTGAGCTACGGAAAAATTGAACGCTATCGTCATAATGACATGAACCATCTGGAACGCGTTCTTAAATCACTCCCCGAGGAATCCGGGAAGGTCATAATCGTGGATGGGTTGTTTAGTATGGAAGGTGATCTTGCCCCCTTGCCTGAGATCGTTCCTTTGGCAAAAAAATATGGTGCAAGAGTAATGGTAGATGATGCTCATGGAATGGGCGTGATCGGTGGGGGACACGGCACAGCGCATCATTTCGGTATTACTGAAGATGTCGATCTAATTATGTCCACTTTCAGTAAATCCTTTGCGTCTCTAGGTGGTTTTATTGCCGGAGATGAAGATGTTGTTCATTACATAAAACATTTTGCACGTTCCCTAATATTTTCAGCAAGTATTCCCCCGGGGAATGCTGCGGCTGCACTGGCAGCTTTGCAGGTGATGCGAGAAGAACCTGAAAGGATCGCTCGTGTAAACCAGGTTGGGGAAAGAATGAGAAAAGGGTTTACAGAGTTGGGCTTTAACATAGGATCATCGGAAACACCAGTTGTTCCCATCATTATTGGATCAGATGAATTAACATTCCTTACCTGGAAATTGCTCTTTGAAAGTGGTGTATTTGTAAATCCAGTGATTAGCCCAGCAGTTTCTCCTGGTCGTCAATTATTACGGACCAGTTATATGGCAACCCATACGGATGATCAATTAGATGTTGTATTAGAGATTTTCGAAAAAATCGGAAAACAAGTTGGATTGATCTAATAAATATCCATATAAAACAAAAATGCCTGGTTTTCCCACAAACACCAGGCATTTTTTTGTCCTAAACAGCGACTTTAAAATCTTCGGGAGGAGATATTTGATTGAGATTTACCCATAAATGCGGGTTGGTGGACACTGTTGGAAGGATCTGAAATATATTCAGGTTCTGGTCTGGTGGTTGTTTTTTCGTTGTTATACATTCTGGAGATTGATGATGAAGGTCGTTTAGAAGTTCGACTTGCTGCCATGGATGAACCATAACGTGTAACAGGTGTTGAAAAGTTTCCTAGTGAAGAAGACTTATTAGTGTTGACAAATGAACGCGATCTTGGAGTGGATTTCTTCCCGGAGAGAGTCAAGCTGCCTATTAATAAGATTCTTGTGATCCAAACCATAATCGCGACAAAGAGTGGTACTACAAGATGGATTGTCTCGGAATCTATAATTGTCGCACTAATAATCGAATGATTGACAATGGACATTGACACGCCCCACCAGGTGAGAATTGCGTTCATGGTTGCAGCGAGAAACCAAGCTCCGAATAAGAACCAATCTTCTTTAAGGTCAGATACTGTGTTTCCTGGATTGAATAATTTTGAAATCCCTGCAAAGTCAATAAGACAAAAAGCAATTGCTAGAATTGTGGCCCAATAAAAACCGAGAAAGCTCAGGTCTCCTAACAAATCTTTCAGTGCATAATCAGTAGTGCTGTAATTGAACATTTCAAAAGCGATCAACCCAATTAATAAAATGAGCGTTGTGATGGACATCCGGTTTTTGTTAATCCAACCATTAAGATTTGATTTTAAATTATTTGAAAATGAGTGGGTGTTAATCATGATTATTTCTCCTTATTAGAAAATACATTCTAATAAGAATAATAGAACATAATATCTAATTTGTCAATAGGGTAATTTTTTTTGATTAGCTTATAATTGTGGGCTATGAGGGATGATTTTCGGATACTATCAAAATTTTATAATGTTCTCATAAGACCAAAGAATGAAATTGGATGGATTGACCATATTTGTTTAGCTAATGATAATCTCGTCTTAGATGTTGGTGGTGGAACTGGTCGAATTGCTGAAGTTCTGGTGGAGAAGCAATGTCGAGTTATTTTATTTGATCAATCGATCTCAATGCTTAGAAACGTAATATCGGTTAAAAGTAAATTACGTCGAATTTGTGCAGATATTGAACAAATTGCTTTCGAATCTGAACAATTTGATAACGTAATAATGGTGGACACATTACATCATGTAGGCAACCAACAAAAAGCAATTGATTCCATACTATATGTATTGAAACCTGGTGGAATATTCATTCTTGAGGAACCCGATATTCGAAAATTCTCTGTAAAGTTGATTGCAATTCTTGAAAAAGTACTTTTGATGAGGAGTCGGTTTTTATATCCTGAAGAGACAATTCAGTTATTTTCAAAGCATAATGTGGATATAACCACCATAGAAGAAGATTTCAATATTTACTTTATTGTAAAGAAACGCGCATAACCCATTTATGGTATTATTAGCGCCATTATTGGAGAAAACTGTGGATATTACCGTTAGAGATTTAATTAAGTTAATTCCTGCTGGATTCAAAGCAGACAAATCAGGAAATTTAGATACGATCATTCAAATTGTTGTTACAGGGGTAGATGGGGGAGAATGGGTCGTTCGAATCAAGAATCAAAAATGTGTAGTTGAAGATGGATTGGTTGAAAAAGCGGATTTTACATTGTCTACAGACACAAATAATTTGTTAAAAATATTTTTTGGTGAGCTGGACCCTCTACGAGCTTACATGCAGGGTAAAGTAAGTTTTAAAGGCAGGATTAAGCAAGCCCTTGAATTGACAAATTTATTTTCAACTGACCGTGCTTTTTACGAAAGTTTACTCTAGCTAGCTTTAGTAAAGTCCCCAATCGTCCATAAGGCCTTCTTCAACCATGGAAAAGTCCCAAGGATCCATTCCGAAGTCGATGGAGGTTTCCCTTTCCAAAACTTCCGCTGCTTTTTTCCTGGTCGATTCAAGCATAGCTGGTCCATAAGGGCAAAAAGGGGTGGTCAGGATCATATTGATGATTGCTCTGTCGTCATCAATGGTTACGTTTCTTACAAGTCCTAATTGAATGATATTAAATCCAATTTCCGGATCGATGATTTCTTCTAACCCTATTCGTAATTTCTCACTTAAATCTGGGTGAGTGGTTTCTGATAACCAAATAGGACGATTTGTTCCTGGGGTTTCGCTCATTTTTACTCCACTGTATTTTGGATAGGGATAATGAAACTACAATGATGATCACCAGATAAAATGCAGTTCATTTTATTAGCAGGGATTTCAAGCAATTCGGAAATAAGTGTTTGATCCAAACTGCAAACTGCCGGGTGAGATTGGGCAACATGAAAATATGGACAACTAATTTCGTGAATAACAAAATGATCTTTGTTTTTTTCCCACTCAACATTGAATCCTTCTTCATCGAGAAGTTCCTGTAGAAGGTTTAATTTTCCTTCTAAAGTTAAGTTTTTTAAGGATTGTCGATGATTTGAGGCAATATCCTTGGCGATCTCTTTAAAAATAGATTGCAATTCTTCAGGAGGTATCGATTCTTTGAAGCGATTCAGAATTCGATTTGTCAATCGATAATAACGGGAAGGAAATCTTTCTAACCCCTCATCTGAAAGTGAATAAACCAGGCGTGGCCTTCCAACACCATGTCGTTCTTCTTCCGCTAAAATCAGCCCATCTGCCAACAAATTGTTTAGGTGATGCCGCACAGAAATGGTGTTAATCGTTACAGCATCTGCCAAATCATTGATGGTAGATTTCGGATTTTTTAACAAAAATAATAATATTTTTTCACGTGTACTTTTCATATAAGTTGAAAATTCCCTTTATGATGAGGGCAGTATAACATAAATAAAATGAAATTGTCAATATTTATGATTTTTATAATAAATATTGACCCAATTATTTTTGCGTGATATAATTCGGGCAACTTCGGTAATGTTTATCCAATGCCGAAGAAGTAAATTGATAAGGAGTTAATCCATTCATGGAAGAATTAGTCATCAGAAACTTACATGTAAACATCGCTGGCAAAGAAATATTAAAAGGATTAGATTTCACATTACCAAAAGGTGAAATTCACGCAATCATGGGTCCAAATGGAACTGGAAAATCCACATTAGCTTACACTATGATGGGTCATCCATCTTATGAAGTAACTGAAGGCGAAATCATTTTTAAAGATACCAATATTCTTGAATTAGAGCCAAACGAACGCTCAATTCTTGGAATTTTCTTGGCTTTTCAATACCCTGTGGCAATTCCTGGGGTAACTGTCGCAAATTTCATCCGTTCTGCTGTCAACTCACGTCGGAAAGCGAATAATCCTGATGACAAAGGTGTACCATTGTTAGATTTCCGAAAAGAAGTAAAACAAAAAATGGAATTACTTAAGATGGATTCCTCCTTTGCTGGAAGATATTTAAATGATGGCTTTTCTGGTGGAGAGAAAAAACGCGCAGAAATATTACAGATGGCAATGCTGAAACCTGAGATTGCAGTATTAGACGAAACAGACTCAGGTCTGGATATCGATGCATTAAGAATTGTAGCCGATGGTGTTAACACTTTACGAGGTCCAGAGCTAGGTGTCATGATCATTACCCACTACCAACGAATCTTAAATTACATCAAACCTGATTATGTTCATGTAATGATGGATGGAAGAATTGTTGAATCTGGTGGTAAAGATCTTGCTTTACATCTCGAAGAACATGGCTATGATTGGATCCGTGAAAAAGTAAATGGTGAATAATCAGTCCAATTCAAATGATTGAATTAGGAGGATAATATGAGTGAAAACGTTCAGGATACATTCCTAGAGCAGTTAGGCGAATATCAGTACGGCTTCAGTGACCCAGATGTTTCCGTATTTAAAACCGAAAAAGGGTTAAATGAAAATGTGGTTCGAAAAATTTCAGAAATGAAAAAAGAACCTGAGTGGATGTTGGATTTCAGACTCAAAGCTTTGAACCATTATCGACAAAGACCGATGCCCACCTGGGGTGCTGATATCACCAAATTAGATCTAGAGAATATTATTTATTATGTAAAACCATCCGAAATGGAAAGTAAATCCTGGGATGATGTGCCTGAGAATATTAAAGAAACATTCAATAAGTTAGGCATTCCGGAAGCTGAGCAAAAATTCTTAGCTGGTGTGGGTGCACAATACGAATCTGAGATGGTTTATCATAGCATTCAGGAACATCTGGAAAAACAAGGGGTGATTTTTCTCAGTATTGAAGAAGGGTTACGTCAACATCCGGATCTTTTCAGGGAATATTTTGGAACTGTCATCCCGATTGAAGACAATAAATTTTCAGCATTAAATAGTGCGGTTTGGTCCGGTGGATCATTCGTTTATGTGCCTAAAGGAGTCAAGGTGGACTTGCCCTTACAGGCTTATTTCCGTTTGAATGTAGCAAATATTGGTCAATTTGAACGCTCCTTGATTATCGCGGATGAAGGTGCACAAGTTCATTACGTGGAAGGTTGTACTGCCCCATCCTATACCACCGATTCATTTCATAGCGGTGTGATCGAGATTGTGGTTAAAAAGAATGCGAGAGTGCGCTACAGCACCATTCAAAACTGGTCGACCAATGTATATAACCTGGTTACGCAACGTGCCAAAGTTGATGAGGGAGGTACGATGGAATGGGTTGATTGTAACCTTGGATCAAAAGTAACCATGAAATATCCATCTTGCTACTTAATGGGCGATGGCGCGCATGGTGAGATATTGTCGGTCGCGTTTGCTTCTGATGGTCAACATCAGGATGCCGGTGGAAAAATTATCCACTTTGCGCCGAATACCAGCAGCAAGATTATTTCCAAATCGATTAGCAAAGGAACAGGTAGGTCCTCCTATCGTGGATTGCTCAAGGTACATAAAGGTGCAATAAATTCACGCTCAAATGT
This sequence comes from uncultured Anaerolineaceae bacterium, assembly GCA_964430025.1. Classification (GTDB taxonomy): domain Bacteria; phylum Chloroflexota; class Anaerolineae; order Anaerolineales; family Anaerolineaceae; genus UBA6170. Next base: position 10,962 of record CAYSFA010000025.1, read on the forward strand.
TGTGTGTGATGCGTTGTTGTTAAACCCAAAAAGCAGATCAGATACATACCCTTACATCGAAATTGACGAAGAAGATGTCAGTATCGGTCATGAAGCCTCTGTTTCAAAGGTTGGAGAAGAACAACTATTTTACCTAATGAGCCGTGGATTGAGCGAAGAAGAAGCGACAACCATGGTGGTTTCAGGTTTTATTGAACCTTTGGTAAAAGAATTACCAATGGAATATGCTGTTGAGATGAACCGTTTGATTCAATTGCAAATGGAAGGTTCAGTAGGGTAATAAGGCGTAGGAAGGATTCAATTCAAATGGCAATAAAAAAACCTGTAGTAATTACAACATCGAAGAAAGATTCAGGCAGTAATGATTTCCCATTTTCACAAGACCAAATCAGGATGAGTGGAAATTCAAAAATCGATGCATATCGGGAAAATGCCTGGAAAATTTACCAAAAATCAAATATTCCAACCACCCGTGAAGAACCCTGGAGAAGAACAGACCTTCGTGGATTGAAAGCAGGTCAGTTTCGTCTCGTTGATAGAGACATGCAATTCAGTTTTGAAGATATTCCCGCTAATTTGTTAGAACCGGTTGCCGATGGTGACCATGGTGGTCAACTAATCCTATATGGAACAGAAGTCTCTGGACGTCTGGATCAGGAATTAGAGAAGAAAGGTGTCGTTTTTTGTGATTTACTAACTGCGGAACAGAAATATCCGGATTTGTTAGCCAAAGCGATGGGTAATATTGTAAAACCTGAAGAAGGAAAATTTTCTGCCCTGACTGGTGCCTTTGCTCAGAATGGTGTTTTCCTGTATGTTCCAAAGAATATCGTAATCGAAGAACCACTGCATAGTTTAATTTGGGGAGCAGAAGTTGATTTGGCTCATGTCTCTCATATTATTGTATATTTGGAATCTGGTGCATCCGCAACTTATGTCCTGGAGTTTGCCTCACCAACGGAACTAAAAGGGCAAAGTTTGATAACAAACAATATTGAGGTTTACGTTGGACCCTCTGCAAATTTGAGATTTGTTGAATTGCAATCCCTGGGGCGGCATGTATGGAATTTCACCCATGAACGAGTTCAAGTTGACCGGGATGGACAACTTGATTGGATATTCGGTGCAATTGGTGGACACCTCACAAAAAATTTTGCTGAATTAGATTTGATTTCCGACGGTGCGGTTGGGAAAATGTCTGGGTTTTATTTTACTGATCAGACTCAACATCTTGATTATGATTCACAACAGAATCACTTAGCCCCTCATACAACCAGTGATTTACTATTCAAAGGTGCATTAGTGGATGATAGTCGCTCTGTTTGGCAAGGGATGATCTATGTTGCTCCAGGTGCGGATAAAACGGATGGCTATCAGGCTAACCGGAATCTCCTATTGAGTAAAAAAGCCAGGGCTGATTCAATTCCAGGTTTGGAAATTTTGGCAAATGATGTCCGTTGTACCCATGGAGCTACTGTAGGGAAAATTGACGCTGATCAGGTCTTTTACTTAATGGCTCGTGGGATTTCAAGAAATGATGCTGAGAAACTAATTGTTGAAGGGTTCTTTGATCCTATTATGCAGAGGATTCCTTTCGAAGGTGTAAAGAATCGTTTCCAAAAAGCTATCGCTGAAAAGATGGGTTCATATCTGGGGTAGATCGTTTTTCTAGGAATTCATACCTAACTCGAATAAAGAAATATTTGGTCTATGTTAGAATTAATTGTTAAACTAATTTTTGGAGGAATTAATGGCAGCTCCTTTTATGCATCCACCCGATCCTGAATATGAATATGAAGTTGGCGATATAGTAGAGGTTTTATGTGATCATGATCGCAAAGGTGAACGGGTCCGTGGTTGGCTAAGAGGAATTGTTGTTCAAACAGATCCAAAAATGGTTGCTGTTCAATTCAGGGCAAATGTTTACCTAACCGATGGTTGGATGGTTCCAGACCATATATTATGGTTTCCACAAACATCCGGACAAATCAGAAAACCTAGAAAGAGACCTGTCGCTAACAACGAAGAGATACTTTAAGAAAGGTCTTTAATGGAATCAATCTTTAAGAATATTAAGCAAGATTTTCCGATTCTAAACCGGGAAGTTCGCAATGGTACTCGTTTAATTTACCTCGATTCAACAGCGACTGCCCAAAAACCAAAGGCAGTCATTGACGCGATGCAAAATTACTATGAGAGGCACAATGCCAATATTCATCGTGGCATTCATCAACTGGCTGAAGAAGCCACCTTTATGTATGAAGATGCACGTGAAAAAATCGCGAGATTTATTAACGCACGCAGCTCAAAAGAAATTATCTACACACGAAATACGACAGAATCGATTAATCTTGTTTCTCAAACCTGGGGCAGAAAATTTCTAAGTAAAGGAGATGTGATCCTCCTGACTGAAATGGAACATCATTCCAATCTTGTTCCCTGGCAGATGCTGGCGGAAGAGAAAAATCTGGTCTTGGAATTTATTCCTGTTTTGGAGACTGGCGAACTTGATTTGGTCGAATTTGAGCGCTTATTGGATAAACAACCAAAACTGGTTGGCTTTACACATATGTCCAATGTCTTGGGAACGATTAACCCAGCGAAAGAAATAATATCAAAAGCACATGCAGTTGGAGCGCTTGCGTTAGTAGACGGGGCTCAATCCGTTCCTCATTTTGCTGTGGATGTTCGGGAATTGGATGCAGATTTTTATGCTTTTTCAGCGCACAAAATGCTTGGTCCAACAGGGATTGGAGTGCTTTATGGAAAAGAGAAATTATTAGCTGAGATGCCTCCTTTCTTGGGTGGGGGGGACATGATCAAAAAAGTAATGTTACGAAGCTTCAAAGCCAATGATCTGCCTCATAAATTTGAAGCAGGAACTCCCGCAATCGCGGAAGCAGTTGGATTGGGTGCTGCAATTGATTATCTGTCCAAAATTGGTATGGATGCAATTGCTGCTCACGAAAAAGAAATCACAAAATACGCAGTAAAAAAATTACAAGAAATAGAAAATCTAAAAATTTTTGGTTCGAACTTTCAAAATCGTGGAGGTGTTGTTTCCTTTGAGTTAGGACATATTCATCCACATGATGTCGCTCAGGTGTTAGACTATTATGGTATTGCTGTAAGAGCCGGTCACCACTGTGCCATGCCATTACATGAAAAGTTTGGTATCCCAGCTACCAGTAGGGCGAGTTTTTATCTTTACAATGATACAGAAGACATCGATCTTTTGGTAATTGGGTTACAACACGTGAATGAAATGTTTGGATAGCAGGTTAAAATATGGATGATTTTTATCGAGAGTTGATCGTTGAACGTTATAAAAACCCGGCATATAAAGGGGAATTAACTCCTCATGATTATTCCTATGAAGACGAGAATCCTTTATGTGGCGATCACATTAAAATAGAATTGCGCGTAGATGAAGAACAAATTATCTCGGATGCAGTTTTCAGTGGACATGGATGTGCGATTTCTCAAGCAAGTGCTGATTTGCTGATGGAATCAGTCATTGGCAAAACCATTGATGAAGTGAAGAAAATGAGTAAAGAGACAATTTTGGATTTATTGGGGATTGAATTAGGACCAGTACGATTAAAGTGTGCACTCCTTTCGCTAAAAGTCCTTAAGGCGGGGTTGTATGGGATCGGCAATTTGGAAGAGGAGTTGTTGGAGATTTAATTATGGATAATCAAGAGGTATGTGATTTTTATCCAGTTATATCGGTTGATGACCTCGGTTCTGGGGAACGAATTTTTATTGAGGTCGATGATATGTCAGTCGTAATTTTCAATATTGCCGGGGATATTTACGCTATTGAAGATCGTTGTACTCATGACAATGGACCTTTAGGCGAAGGTGACTTAGAAGGATTTGAAATTGTTTGTCCACGTCATGGGGCTCGTTTTGATGTTCGTAATGGGCGTGCGTTATCATTACCTGCGGTTGAACCTACAAAATATTTTCCCATTCGAATTGTTGATAACCAAATAGAAATCGGAATTCCATCGGAATAAAAAAATCCTGTCGAGAAGACAGGATTTATTGTTCTTAATCCAATAAATAATTAATTCTCACCAAATTGGGCAACCACTCTTAGAAGGTCAAATCCTTCGGCAAATGGTCGTTCTGCCAATGCACCATGTCTAATCATTGTTGCTCGTGTGATCTGTGAGTCAAAGTAATAACGAGCAGCATAGGTTTTATATTCAGCTAGTGCCATCAACTTCTTTTCTACATCCTGTTCTGAAACTTCAAACAAGAAATGAGGGAAAAAGCCATAACTGCTTCTGAGAACATCAAACCCTAGAACGGTCGTACCTCTGAAAGCTCGAAGTGCTTCTTCTGTTACCGTTGCATGATCCTGGTGAATGTCATTCTTGGTGTGAACAAAAACAATGTTTGGAGAAAATGTTCTCTTAATTTCAAGAAATGTTTCAAGGATCTCCTGACGAGCTTGTGGAAATCGCCGGGTTTCGAAATCCTTCACAATATCTCTTTCACCAGTTACACCGAGAACAGCCATACTTGCTTTATGTTCATCCAGTAAATTCTGTAAATCAGGATTCTTTTTATTGTCTGAAAGAGTCATACATAATACATCTGCTCGACCAGCAATGTTTGAAATTAATGCTCCACATCCCAATTCGATATCATCCGGATGAGCACCAATGAAACAAACACGTTTTCCATACAAAATCAGGTTATTGTTCATTTGATTACTTAGTGCCTATGAATCCACCTACAACTTTAGTCATCACCAATTGTCCATCTTTTTCCAACCGTTTTTTGGAAACTTCTTCAATTGATTTCATAATCTTTTCAAAATCATCTTTCGTTTCGAAGAAACTGCTCCATAATTTTCTATCTTCCGAAAGAGAAGCTCTTGTGTAAGCAATGAAAGGTTCTACAGAATCAAAAACTAATGGGTTTTCGAAGATATGAACATCTATTTTCGAGAAAGTATTCTTCATCGCGTCAAGAATTTGGGTTGAGTAACGGGAACTTCCTGGCATGGGAGGAATTTGTTTTCCAGTAGCCTCGCGAATAATATCATAAAAGAATTGTTTATTTTCAGGCATTGGTCCACTGCTGAACAAACGACCACCTGGTTTTAGAACCCTATGCATTTCACGAATGGTAAAAGGAATATCTTCCGCATAATAAATCGCAAAACAACATGATTCAAAATCAAATTGATTGTCCTCTAAAGGAAACCTTTTATTGAAATCAAGCTCAATGAAATTCATTCCAGTTTCGCGTTTTACATTTTCTGATTTTGCTTGATTGAGTAATTCCTCGTTGACATCTCCGCCAAGAATTTCAGCCTCCCCATTAAGATAATTATGATAGGAGAAACACTGTTTGCCAGCCCCACAACCGACATCCAAAATTTTCATGCCTTTTTGAAGTTTAATAATTTCCAGCATCCACTCATCAATATTTTTGGAACCGTATTGTGAGTGAATATCAATCCTTTTTAATAGGTCATTTGTAGTTTCACGATAATCGATTTTCATTTCTCTCCATCAGATTTGTAATTTATTTTGATAAGGTATTTTAACATATACGCGGCAACATTTCACCTGCCATCATTTCTAACATCCTGGTTGTACCAAAACCAGTTTTTAGTACAACATGTTTGGGATGTTGAGAGACGACATTTCCGATAAAAGCTGAATTAATTCCATATTGGTTTTTTCGTAATACTTCCAAAGCATGATCTTTAAAGTTGGAAGGAAGAATAATAATAACTTTTCCTTCATTGGCTACATATAAGGGATCAAACCCTAACATTTCACATGCATGTAATACGGTTGGATTAATCGGTATGAGATCTTCAAATATATCCATGCCGATGTTGCTTTGTCTGGCGATTTCATTAAGAGTTGTAGCGAGTCCGCCACGGGTGGGATCTCTCAGGACATGGATCTCAGGAATCTGTGTAATTAATGACTGAATGAGATGATTGAGCGGAGCAACATCCGAAACTAATGAGGTTTCAAATCCTAGATCCCCTCTGGCTGAAAGAACAGAAATACCATGGTCGCCAACGGTTCCGGAAATGATAATTGCGTCCCCTTCCTTGGCCATATCTCCACTAATTTGGAGGTTTTCTGGTGTCCATCCAACGCCAGTTGTTGAAATGAAAACCCCATCGCCTTTGCCTTTTTCAACCACTTTCGTATCCCCAGCGATAATTTGAACATCTGCTTCCTCCGCAGTAGATTGCATGGAAACGACAATTTTTTCTAATTCCGAAATTAGTAAACCTTCTTCAAGAATAAAACTAGCTGTTAAGTAAAGCGGAATGGCACCCGACATACTTACGTCATTTACAGTGCCACAGACGGCAAGTTTTCCGATATCTCCTCCGGGGAAAAATATGGGAGATATGATATGTCCATCCGTACTAATGGAAAGTTTTCCTTTTGATAAAGAATCCGGTAATTTTGTTAATGCAAAATCGTTGCCTTCTCTCAGAATGGCACTGGTGAAATGAGATTGAAATACATTTTTTATCAGGTTAGCTGTTAATAAGCCACCACTCCCATGCCCCATCACAATTGTTGTGTCATTTTTTAATGGGACTGGACAAACTGGCCCTTCAAAATTTGGGAAATTTTCATCCATGCTTAAACCTCTTTATTGATTGGGCAATTTTGAATAGCGGTAATAGGCGTTGCAGGCGCCTTCCGAACTAACCATAGGTGCCCCAAGTGGTTGAGAAGGGGTACATTGATTACCAAAAGCTGGGCAATCAAACGGTTTTTTCAACCCTTGTAATATTTCCCCAGCAATACAAACCTCATGTTCTTGGGTTTGAATGTGATCGACTTGAAATCGTTTTTCCGCATTGTAAAAATCGAAATCTTCTCGTAAACCCAGCCCACTTTTAGGAATTTTCCCAATTCCCCGCCAATTTCGATCACAAAGCACAAACACCTGATCAATTATTTTCTGGGCAGCCTGGTTTCCTTTCTCCGAGACGGCACGAGAATAAGCATTTTCAACTATATGTTGTGATTTTTCCAATTGTTGGATTGTTATTAATATCCCTTGTAATAGATCGAGTGGTTCGAAACCAGTGACGACGATCGGAACTTTGTATTTGGACGCGATGGGGTGATATTCCCAAAAGCCCATTACAGCACAAACATGACCTGCGGCTAAAAAGGCTTGCACTCGGTTTTTCGGAGAACTGAGAATGGCATGCATGGCTGGGGGAACGGTTACCTGAGAAACAAGAATTGAAAAGTTCTTAATCCCTAATGCTTTTGCCTGCAAAATACTGGCAGCATTGGCTGGCGCGGTGGTTTCAAATCCGATCGCGAAAAAGACAACTTCTTTATCTGGATTATCCTTGGCGATTTTTACTGCGTCCAGTGGAGAGTAAACTATTCGAATTTGGGCTCCTCTGGCGCGTAAGGTAAAAAGATCTACCTGGGATCCTGGAACACGTAGCATATCGCCAAAAGAGCAGAAAATGACCTCTGGTAAGTTTGCAATCGCATGGGCACGGTCTATTTGATCGAGGGGGGTGACACAAACTGGGCAGCCAGGGCCATGAACAAGGTCGATTTCAGGTGGTAATAGTTGGTCCAGCCCATATTGCATGATCGAATGGGTTTGTCCACCGCAAATCTCCATTAGAACCCAATTCTTAGTGGTAATTTTCTTTATTTCTTCAACTACCCCCAGTATTAACTGAGAGTTTCGGAAGGATTTAGAAAAATCAATTGTGCTGCTCATCAATACTTAACTCTTCGTTTATGTCTGCAATTTCCTGTAATAAAGTCAGTGTTTCTAATGCTTCTTCTTCACTAAGGATATTTAATGCAAAACCAGCGTGAATGATGGTGTAATCACCTACATTGGCTTCAGGAATTGCTTCGATACAGGCTGAGCGGATCACTCCACCAAAATCGATCTTAGCCATTTTCATACCGGTGGTATCTTCAATTTCAATTATTTTTCCTGGAATTCCAAGGCACATATCAACCTCACTCGTTGTTTGTTTTATATATAGACACGATTACCGCTTGTCCTAATGATAGTCCGCCATCATTGGTTGGGACATTTCTGTGTTTCAAAACATCAAATCCTTCAATTTTTAGTTGTTTTGTCATATTTGTTAATAATACCTTGTTTTGCCAAACGCCTCCACTCAATGCCACGGTGTTAATCGATTCTTTTTCTCGAATCAATTTACAGATTTTGAGCGAAACATTGGTGATGCTATTGTGAAACTTAGCGGCAATTTTGGATATTGGGGTTTGATTGTGAAGATCCTGGATGACTGATTCAAACAGAGGAGCCGGATTAATGATGTTGTTTTCTATTCGTATTTGATAAAAACCGTTTTCAATCGGATCAACTAACCCTTCCATTTCGATTGCGGCTTGACCTTCATAATTCACACGATGTCTCACTCCAATTAATGAAGCGATCGCATCAAATAATCTACCCATACTGGAAGTTTGAGGGGTGTTAATTCTTCTCTCAATTTGAACATTCAGAGCGGTTTTCTCTTCCATGCAGAGAGCACTCACACTGGGTAAACCATTTTCCCATTCAATCCCATATTCCCACAGGTGAGAAAGCGCCATTCTGGCAGGAATCCGTACAGAAACATCCCCGCCTGGCTGTGGCACATATTTCAAATGATAATTTCGTTCGTATTGGGCATAATTTCCTACCAGGATCTCCCCACCCCAGATGGACCCATCTGTTCCATAACCGGTTCCATCATAGATCAATCCAATCACCAACTCATCCTTATTCCATTGATTGTCAGCCAGGCATGCACCGAGATGGGCATGATGGTGTTGAATTTTGATATTTGGGATCGAATTCTCTATGCTTTTTTGGATCGCAAATCTCGAAGCGAGATAATCCGGATGCAAATCGCTTGCAATAAGTTCAGGTTGTATGCGAAAGAGCTTTTCATAATGGGTGATTGCTTCTTCATAGGACTTAAGTGTCTCGAAATTTTCTAGATCACCGATGTGATGGCTGATAAAAGCATAATTATCGCGGGTGAGGCAAAAGGCGTTTTTTAATTCAGCCCCTGTGGCTAATATTTGTGGAGTAGAAAATGGCAGAATGACTGGATTTGGCGCGTATCCACGTGATCGCCGGAGGGGGTATGGCTGGTTCTCAATGATCTGAGTTACAGAATCATCGACCCTCATATAGATTTCACGGTTGTGAGTTAAAAATCCATCTGCAATATTGCTAAGTCGATCGAAGGATTCTTGATCCTGAAACGCGATCGGTTCCTCACTTATGTTTCCACTTGTCATCACCCAAACCGACGGGATTCCGTCTTTCGGTACGAGGAGGAGATAATGTAATGGGGTGTAGGGAAGCATGAAACCTAAATGAGTTTGACCCGGGGCGATTAATGGTGATAATTCTCCGATTGTTTTGATCTTCAAAAGCACAATCGGTCTCTCTTTTGACATCAAGAGAATTTGTTCAACCTCGGAAATTTCACAGTATTTGGCAATAGTCTGCAGATTATCCGCCATTACCGCGAAGGGCTTATCACTTCGTTTTTTGCGGTTTCTCAGGTTTTCAACAGCTGTTTTATTCGTTGCATCACAGGCTAGATGATAACCACCAAGACCTTTTATCGCGAGGATTTTACCTTCTTTGATCAAATTTCGGCTATCAATAATTGCTTTATCTCCAGTGCTTTGCGTATAGTTATCAACAATCAGACTGATAGTCGGACCGCAATCAGGACATGCGATCGGTTGGGCGTGATATCTGCGATTAGATGGATCTTTATATTGGCTTTCACAGAATTCGCACATTTGAAAGTTTTCCATGGTCGTGTTAGGGCGATCGTAAGGGATATCGTTTATGATCGTAAAACGAGGCCCGCAATTCGTACAATTGATAAATGGGTAGCGGAACCTGCGGTCTGAAGGGGTAAAAAGTTCTTCCAGACAATCATCACAAATACTAAAATCCGGAGAAATTGGAATGAACTCACCTTCGATTGAATTACTTTGCAGAATGATAAAATCCTGATAATCAGAAATTGCGATATCTGTAGATTTGATTGAATCGATTCGACTTAATGGAGGTGGGGTATTTTGCAATGTTGTCAAAAATTGGTCAACAGAATCTCTAACCCCCTCAATTTCAATTTCCACGCCATTGGATGAATTTCTTACCCATCCTAACAGATTATTTTTCTTCGCTAATGAATAAACAAAGGGACGAAATCCGACTCCCTGGACGTTGCCTTTGACGTGGATTCTTATTGCCTTCAGATCAGGCATTCGTATGTTTTTTGAAATCTTCCACCTTTTTGGTTAACCAATCAATCCACTCCTCGAAACCTTCTTCGGTTTTGCAGGATAATTTAAAGGTGGTTAAGCCAGGATTGAGGATTTCGACTCCCTGTTGAAAGTAATCCATTCGAAAATCAATATATGGCAATAAGTCGATTTTATTAATTAAGAGAACATCGATTCCCCGATAAATATTAGTGTATTTATAAGGTTTGTCGTCCCCTTCTGGGATACTGGAAATGACAACATTTGCATGGGTACCAATTTTGAAGGCTGCAGGACATATAAGATTTCCAACATTTTCTATGATCAACAAATCGATTTTACTTAATTCCAAGTGTTTTAACGCACCATTGATCATAACAGCATCCAGATGGCATTGTCCGCCGGTATTGATTTGAACAGCAGGCATCCCTAACGCGGTGACTTTATCGGCATCAATAGTAACAGCGGCAGTGTCACCTTCGATCACACCAATTTTCATTTTTTGAGATAATCTCTCGATTGTTTTCAGAATAACACTTGTTTTCCCAGCTCCTGGGGAGGCCATAATATTAATAGAAAAAACACCGGATTTTGCTAATTGTTCTTCGATTTGAGAAGCTAAATGATCGTTCGCATCAAGTATTTTTTCTATAATTTGAACTTTTTCGGTTGCCATGTTTTATTACCTTTCGATTTCGATACTCTCTAACCAGAATTCTTCCCCGGATTGAACTTTCAGTTGATAGGAGCCACAATTAGGGCAGGCGATTAATTCACCGGGTAATTCAAAGGTATGATTGCAAGCCAGGCAAATCATAATTGCTGGTTTTCTTTGAAAATGAATGGTTGAACCTTCACATAAAGTATTTTTGGAAATCATTTCCCAATAAAAAGTCACACTATCATCTACGATACTGGATAACTTACCTATTACCAGGTAAATATCTGTTACTATTTTTGCATTCGCTTCTTCGGCATGTTTCGTAGCGATCTGCAAAATACTTTCTGTTACGGCGAGTTCATGCATTTCAATATTATAACAATGTTGCGGACAAAAACATCTGCATATTATTTTTGCATGAAAAGGTCTATTAGTTTCAGACGCATTGCCAACATTCTTGACGCGATCACATTTGACAACCGTCGCATTATAACAAAACCTAATTCTTTGTCTTTTTCACAAAGCTCATTGAGCGCTGGACCATTAAAAAAGATGAGATTGCAATTCTTTAATGCTGTGATGGTGGTTATTCTATTTCTGGCAACTGGGGTCATACTATCCCAACCGATAATATCTAATTGGTCTGCATTGTAAAGACGTACCTGTCCACGGCCAGGAACAAAAATCTCCACGCTGAGGATGCCTTCAGAAACAATATAAAGAAGGTTGTCATTATCACCTTCTTTATAAAGGATTTCACCTTCTGACAAAAAGATATTTCCCGATATTTTTTCCAGTTCTTTAATTTGTTCTTTGGTTAAATCCATAAGCCATGGGATGCTTTGGAGTAATGATTTGATATCTGCTTTGTCGATCATATCTGCCTTTTCTGGAATTAATCCTTGTCTATTTTTAACATCTATTTCCCATGACTAGAAGTGGTAAAAATCCTCGTTCCTGCCGTATATTGTCATGGAAAAATAGTACATGAGGAATGTAACCACAACAAAATAGTTGGGCAAATTATGAAAAATCCTAAATAGTAGAGGTCTATTAATTAGAACTGATTCTTACCGCGCAAACCTTAAATTCCGGAATTTTAGAAATTGGGTCCAGGGCTGCAATCGTCAAATTATTGGTATTTTGAACCTCAGGGAAGTGGAAATTTGCAAAGATTAACCCAGGAGAAACTCGTTCAGTGATGTGTGCAAGACCCAAAGTTTTTCCTCTTCTGGATTGCAAGGTGATTGGCTGGTTCTGAGAAATGGCATACTTCAAAGCGTCTTCAGGATGAATTTCGATGTATGCTTCTGAATAAACTTCATATAATTCATCTGATCGTCTAGTCATCTCACCAGCATGCCAATGATATAAAACTCTTCCTGTGGTAAGCAATAATGGATATTGATCATCTGGTAATTCTGTTGGGTCAATATGCTCAGTAGGGTGGAATTTCCCCAATCCCCTCGTAAATTTTTCTGTGTGAAGAATCGGAGTTCCAGAATGTTCATCATTTGGCACTGGCCAGTGTAGTGATTCCCCTCTATTTAGACGAGCATGCGAGATCCCCGCATAACTGGGGGTTAAAGCCCTGATTTCATCCAATATTTCTGAGGCGTTTTGATAATCCCATCTTGCAAATTCACCAATTGGGTTGAGGTTTTCAAGGTCAAGGATGGCATTGGCTAATTCGGAAATGATCAACCAATCGGGTTTGGCCAACCCTTTTGGCGTAATGGCTTGCCTGACCAGTTGCACTCGACGTTCCGTATTGGTAA